>NZ_JBNPMC010000008.1:0-98039 GCF_050313795.1 Bariatricus sp. SGI.154 | reverse complement strand
GACCGTAATACGCATTCGCGCCATGTTTTCTATAATAATGCTTATCCTGCAATTCCTGCGGTGCCGGCTGGTTCTGCGGATTGATCATCTCGCAGCGCGCTGCCATCTTGGCAACCTCCTCTAATACGACTGCATTATGTACCGCCTCATGTGCATCCTTGCCCCATGTAAACGGTCCATGATTCTTACACAATACAGCTGGCGTTGCAATATAATCCAGTTTCCGGGCCTCGAACTCATCTGCAATCAAGACGCCTGTATTCTTCTCATACGCTTCTTCGATCTCTTCTTTTGTAAGATTCCTTACGCAAGGCACTTCCCCGTACAGATAATCTGCATGGGTTGTTCCATAACACGGGATTCCTCTTCCGGCCTGTGCCCAACTGGTTGCCCATGAAGAGTGGGTATGTACGATACCGCCAACTTCCGGGAAACGATTATACAGGACCACATGTGTTGCTGTATCAGAGGAAGGATTGTATCTTCCTTCTACTTTATTCCCTTTCAAATCTACAACTACCATATCTTCCGGTTTCAACTTATCGTATTCTACACCGCTTGGCTTGATTACAAACAGTCCGCTTTCTCTGTCGATACCGCTTACGTTACCCCAGGTAAATGTTACCAGCCCGTATTTTGGCAGAAGCATATTCGCCTCATACACTTCTTTCTTCAATTCTTCTAACATGATTCACTCTGCTCCTTTTATTCTTAAACCAGATTCTCTAAAGCTGCCTGCTCGATTGCAATGCCTTTCTTATATCTCTCAATAAATACTTCGAAGCCTTCCACATCCTTCGGATCCGGGTCCATCTTGCTGCCTTCATTTCCTGCAAATACTTTCTTTGACAGGTAATCTTCCAGACTCTCGCCTTCTTCTTTATTTACCATATAAGAAGCCAGAAGTGCCATGCCCCATGGACCGCCTTCTCCTGCCGTCTCCATTACGGATACCGGGGCATTGATTGCTGCCGCAAGGAGTTTCTGTCCTACACCTTTGGTCTTGAATAATCCGCCGTGTCCTAAGATAGAATCGATTGCAACGTTCTCTTCCTTCAGCAGAAGATCCATACCAACTTTAATTGCGCCAAGTGCCGTACACAGATTCACACGCATGAAGTTTGCCAGATTGAAATTACTCTTTGGAGATCTTACGAACAACGGCCTTCCTTCTGCCACTCCCGTAATATTCTCACCGGACAGGTAACCATAAGCCAGAAGGCCACCGCAGTCAGCATCGCCGAGAAGCGCCTTATTATACAGAGTTCCGAACAACTGATTCATATCTACTTCGATTCCAAAACTCTCTGCGAATTCACGGAAGATTCCAACCCATGCATTCAGATCGGAAGTACAATTATTCGCATGCACCATAGCAACCAGACTGCCATCCGGCGTGGTTACAAGATCGATCTCCGGATATACCTTCTTCAGTTCATTCTCTAATACGATCATGGCAAATACACTGGTTCCGGCAGATACGTTGCCTGTACGTTTTGCCACACTATTGGTTGCAGCCATACCGGTTCCTGCATCACCCTCCGGCGGGCATACCGGAATTCCAGCCTCAAGATTGCCGCTCTCATCCAGAAGACGTGCGCCCTCTTCTGTCAAGCATCCGGCATTCTCTCCAGCCACCATAACCTTCGGCATAATCTCTTTTAATTTCCACGGATAACCCTTGTCAGCCACCAGTTCATCGAACTTCTGGATCATGCCTGTGTCAAAATCTTTCGCCTCTACATCAATCGGGAACATACCGGACGCATCTCCAACGCCAAGTACCTTCTCTCCCGTTAATTGCCAGTGGATATATCCTGCCAGCGTTGTAAAATACGCCACATCCTTCACATGATCTTCTCCATTCAGGATTGCCTGGTACAGATGTGCAATGCTCCATCTAAGCGGAATGTTGTACTGGAATAATTCTGTCAGAGCCTCTGCCGCCGGACCTGTGGTGCCATTTCTCCAGGTACGGAACGGCACGAGAAGATTGTTCTCCTTATCAAATGCCATATATCCGTGCATCATTGCGCTGAATCCGATCGCACCAACTTTTGTAAGCGTAACATCGTATTTTGCCTTAACGTCTGCTGCCAGTTTGGTATAACTGTCACGAAGACCATTCCAGATATCATCCAGTGTATAAGTCCAGATGCCATTATCCAGACGGTTCTCCCACTCATGATCTCCGGATGCGATCGGTGCATGTGACTCATCGATCAGAACCGCCTTAATCCTGGTAGAACCGAATTCAATTCCAAGAGATGTCTTGCCATTTTCAATCATTTCTCTAATATTATTCATATCTATTCTCCTTATGCCAGGCGACCCCGCCTGGCATTCTTATAAAATCTTATTTACGATATGCTACACTGTTCCACAGCAGTTCATTCTTGAACTGACGGATGGTTGTATCCTTATCAATATAAACAGCCTCGATTCCCATGCATGCTGCCCAGTCACCCATCTGCTCGCTGGTCAGGTCATAAGAGAATGCTGTATGATGTGCGCCGCCCGCAAGAATCCACGCTTCCGCACCTGTCTTAAGGTTCGGCTCCGGTGTCCAGAATGCTGTTGCAACCGGAAGTTTCGGCATTGGTTTCTCTACCTTCTTGCAGTTAACGTCATTGATGATCAGACGGAATCGGTCTCCCAGATCAATCAGGGATGTAGCCACTGCCGGACCCTCTTTGGAAGTAAATACAAGTCTTGCAGGATCTTCTCTATTTCCCATAGAAAGCGGCTGCTCCTTGATACTGATCTTGCCGTCCGCGATCGTCGGGCATACTTCCAGCATGTGCGCCTGAAGGATTCCTTCTTTACCTGGTACTAAGTTGTAAGTATAGTCTTCCATGAAAGAAGTTCCCTTAGCATCCTTCATTCCCTCTGTCATGATCTTCATGATACGTACCATAGCAGCTGTCTTCCAGTCACCTTCTGCGCCGAAACCATAGCCTTTTTCCATCAGTCTCTGGATTGCAAGTCCTGGTAACTGCTTCAGTCCGCCAAGATCGCCAAAGTGTGTAACGATTGCCTGATAATTCTTCTCTTCTAAGAATCTCTCGAAACCAATCTCGATTCCAGCCTGTACTGCTACATGCTCTCTGAATTCCTTCTCATCCCTACCTTCCAGAAGGATCTCGTATTTATCATAATATTCTTCCACTAAGGTATCAATGTCTCCCTTAGATACTGCATCTACTGCTTCTACGATCTCATTTACCGGATAAGCATCTACTTCCCAGCCGAATTTGATCTGAGCCTCTACCTTATCGCCTTCTGTTACGGCAACATTTCTCATATTATCAGCGATACGCATTACACGCACGTGGCTGCTCTCGATTACACCGACTGCGGTACGCATCCAGGAACCAATCTTCTTCTGAACATCTTCATCAGCCCAGTATCCCATTACAACCTTGCGTTCCATGCCAAGACGGGTAAAGATGTGACCATACTCTCTGTCGCCGTGTGCTGCCTGGTTCTCATTCATGAAATCCATATCGATGGTATCATATGGAATCTCACGATTGAACTGTGTATGTAAGTGAAGCAGTGGTTTTCTATACTCCTGAAGTCCAAGAATCCAGGACTTGGATGGGGAGAATGTGTGCATCCATGTGATAACACCTGCACAGTTCTCATCCATGTTCGCTTCATTTAATGTCTTTCTGATTAATTCATTGGTGATCAGGGTTGGTTTCCATACCACCTCATATGGAAGGTTGCCGGAAGCATTCAGCGCCTCTACAATCTTCTGAGAATGCTCTGCGACATGTGCCAGACACTCATCCCCGTATAAATCCTGTGATCCGGTACAGAACCAGAACTGATAATTCTTCGTTTTTAACATATTCATTTCCTCGCTTTCTTGAATTAATGTTTGATACGCACTTGATCTATCTATGTGCTTTTATTATAGGCAAATATGGTCTTACATCGCAAGTTCTTAATTCTGCCGGTTGCATAAAAAAGTTACCTAATCCGACCTATGCTTGTTTTTGCTGATTTTTGTTCAATTTTTTGGATATGTTGCCATCTTGTCCGATTTGCAATTCCATGCTATTCTTTTAATAGATGCAAAATGCATTCGCAAAGCATCAGTTCTTTCATTGAAATCTATTTTATTTCAGATTTTTCAGTATTACTTCTCAATTACTTCTCAGAATGAATTTCCCAGGAATCTGAATAACACTTGCAGTTACAGGTATGTTATAATGAAATAAATCATTCATTTGTTTTCTTTCTGATACATGCCATGTATACGTAACCAGAAAGGAGACATATATGAGTAACACCGACAACTTTATAATGCTACCCACTGTAGACTTCTGTTTTTCGGAATTGATGTATATTCCAAAAGTAAGGAATGGCTTTATCGCTGCGATTTTAAAAACCGATCCCAAAAACATCAAAGAGACAACAAGGTATACAGCAGGGTGAACAGCGAACCCGTCAGATTTTCAAGTTACATTTAGACGGCAAAACCCCCGAAGAGATTGCTGCCATATGCAATATCTCCACAGAAAAGGTCCTTGAGATTCTTGCCTAATCCCTTACATCAATATCATATGGAGGTACCCCATTGACTCTATCCCAATTATGCCGGCAGATTACCGGCCCCGACTGCAATCTGCTACCCGAAAGCCACAAACTAGGTCCACGCCTTATCTGCCCCGAATATTCCAAATCCGTCCAGGAAGTAAAGACGTATCCTTTGCTCCAGCAGTACCGCATCTTCGCATTATGCTGGAATACGGAATCAGGACATAACCTACGTGCCACTATGTCCCCTGCCCCGAAACCATTCTGTTATCAATATCATTTTTCTCCTGGAGAAAAGACACAGCTTCACACGCATGATTACATAGAACTTGCTTACGTAGTGGAGGGAGAATTCCGTCAGAAAATTCTCGGCAAGGATATTGTATTCATCAAAGGTGATCTATGTCTGATTGACAAGAACTGCCTTCATCAGGATTACTTACTTGAACAGCCTTCCACCGTCTTGTTCCTCGGAATTGCTAATGACATGTTTTCCGAGATTATGGATGAGAATATCACCACGCAAAAGATTATCTCCTTCTTGCAGTCCGCTTTGCTGAAGCAGAAAGACCTTCAACAGTACCTTCATTTCCGCCCGGGCGCTGATGCCCCAGAAGAATTAGAGAATTACTTATATCTGTTATTAAAAGAATTATGCAATAACGAAGTCGGGTCCCGCTACATCTGCAAGGGGCTTCTTCTTCGCATTTTCCGAATTATAAGCACGAAATATGAATTCTCCCTGTCAAAAGAGCAGAGAAAGACCATGAACTGGATCATCTTCGAAGAGATCGCCGAATACATCAAACGCAATTACGCCGATATTACGATCCAGGATCTGGTCAATAATTTCCATTATCAGGAAGATTATTTTAACCGTCTGATCAAGAGCAAGACTGGGCTTACTTATTCTGCCTATGTTCAGCAGATCCGTCTGGAGAAAGCCGAACAGCTGCTGACCACCACCAGCAAACGCGTGGACGAGATTGCCGACATCGTAGGATATCACAACAAAGGATATTTCTACAGAATCTTCCAGGAACGCTATGGAATGACTCCTTCCAAATATAGAAAGAAAGACTGACAGCATCTGCTCCCGACAACCTGCAGAACTTGCCGCTGGCAGTTCTCTCCGAATGCTATGGAAACATAAGAATAGGATTAGCCATATCATAACGCTAATCCTATTCCCCGATTCTTATTTACTTGATTCTTATTTTATTCATATTTCGCGAATATCCTGCATAGCAGAAACGAGCGCACATATGCCAGTGCCGCGAATCCCGCAAACGCCCAGACGATCGTTCCGATCACAAAGGTCTTAGATGTGAACAGCGTAATCACCAACACCCCTATGTCGATCCCTAACATCATAATCGTTGACGGTATATGGGCAGCACTCAAAAACAATGCATTCTTGATGGAATGAAACACCGTATTCTCGAACCTCGCAATGTACGGGAAGAGATATAAGAATATCAGCATCCATACTCCCAGCACCATCGCAAGCAGAAGGCGCATCACCGTATATGATATACCATGAAATACCCCGATAAGACGAAAATCCAGAAATATAAGTGCCCCAACCGCCGCCATAATCAGCCAACTGATTGTTGCCGGTTTGAAATTCCGCCTATACGCCCGCAGGTACTCTTTTATAACGGATGGATCTTCCCCTCGCACCAGTTTCATCGCCACTGTGTATGAAGCACTCAGCGCCGTTCCTATTGTTATGATCGGCAGCGATGTCACCACGAAGATCAGATTCAATATCAGAATATCTCCAACCCTTCCCAGGAATCTCATGATCGGGCTGTCAATTACAAAAAATTTCATATCCACCAACTTCTTTCTCGTTATGTGCCTATCAGATTATGTGCCTGCCAGATTATGTACCCACCAGACACACTGGTTGCCACTATCTACGCTATTTACAACCGCCGGTTTATCTGCCCAGACGGATTACATTCCATGATGCCTTATGAAGCATACTCGTCATAATTCCGCTATCCATAGAAGAACGGTTCACAGATTTCGGAACGACTCTTTGCTCACCTACGCTATTCACAAGTTTGAGATCAGACTCTTCCAGCACGATATGCTCCAGGATCTTATACCCTTCCATACCGCGAACGTCTGTTGTAAGCTGAATATCCTCATCCAGCGTACGGTTTACTGCAAATATAGTCAGTTCCTCTTTTTCTTCATTATATACGGCAACACTCTCCACATCCGTAACATTCTCATGCTTGGATGTATCATGCTTCGGAGTAGAAAGCATCGGCCAAAGGACAACGCCTCTTCCGTATTTTGAAGCATGCATAAATGGATAGAAGATGGTCTGCTTCCATGCGCCGCCTCCACCTGCTTCCGTCATGATCGGTGCAATGACGTTCACAAGTTGTGCCAGGCAGGCAATCTTCACGCGGTCTGCATGTCTAAGAAGCGTGATCAGCATCAATCCTACCAGCAGTGCATCCTCGAAAGTATAAATATCCTCCAGCATTGGCGGAGCCACCTGCCACGGATGGTTCGTGGTAATATCATCATCCGCCGCGTTAGAATGGAACCACACATTCCACTCATCGAAACTGATGTTGATATTCTTGCGGCCTCTCTTTTTCGCCTTTACGTAGTCACAGGTTGCAATGACCGTGCGGATGAACTCATCCATATCATCAGAACAAGCCAGGAAATCCAGGCTGTCATTGTCTCTGTTGCCATAATACTGATGCATGGACACGTAATCCACATAGTCATAGGTACACTCCAGTGTTGCAGACTCCCACTTCGGGAAAGTCGGCATATCCAGAGCAGAACTTCCACAGGATACCAGTTCAATCGTCGGATCGATCAGTTTCATTGCCTTCGCGGTCTCCTCCGCCAGACGTCCGTACTCGTTCATCGTCTTACGTCCCAGCTGCCACGGTCCGTCCATCTCATTACCCAGGCACCACACTTTTACATTGTGCGGTTCTTTGTATCCGTGGGCAATACGCATATCACTGTATTTTGTTCCGCCCGGATGGTTACAGTACTCAAGGAGGTTACACGCATCAGCAATTCCTCTTGTTCCAAGGTTTACCGCCATCATCATCTCGGAATTCACCTTATCCGTCCACTTAGAGAACTCATTTAAGCCCACCTCATTCTTTTCCAGGCTTCTCCATGCAAGTTCCAGTCGGTTCGGACGATTTTCAACTGGTCCCACACTGTCTTCCCAGAAGAAATTTGACACAAAATTTCCCCCCGGATAACGGATAATCGGGACATCCAGTTCCTTTACCATCTCAATGACATCCTTACGAAAACCATCTTCATCAGACATCGGATTGCCCGGCTGATATAATCCGTCATATACGGCGCGTCCCAGATGCTCAATAAAGGAGCCGTAGATCCTGTCATCCACCTGTGAGACTTTAAAATCCTTGTCAATAATCATCTTTGCTGTCTTACTCATGTATTACCTCCTAATTATATTTATTCTTTTACCGCACCTGCTGTCATACCTTCAATAAAATACTGCTGGAAACAGATAAACAGTATAAAGATTGGTATGATAGAGAAGAATGCTCCCACTACCAGCAAACTGTAGTTGTCTCCATACGGATTAATCAACGTATTCAATCCAAGGGTCAATGTGTATTTGCTTGAAGAACGGATTACCAGCAACGGCCACAGATAGTTATTCCATGCATTCATACCGTTCAGGATTGCCATGGCTGCAAATGCAGGTTTCATAATTGGCATGATCAGCCGGAAGAAGATTCCATACTCTGTCGCGCCATCGATTCTTCCTGCCTCCAGAAGCGACTTCGGAAGCCCCTGCAGGTACTGGCGGAAGAAGAATATCGTCGAAGCGTGTGCCACGAAAGGAAGCACAATTGCAATATAACTATCCATCAGTCCCCATGTGGTCATCTGCTTATATAATGGAAGCATAACTACCTCCAAAGGAATAGACAGGATAATCAATACGATTAAGAACAGGGCATTCTTACCCTTGAACTCATATGCGGAAAATCCATATCCTACGAACGCACTCACAAGCAGTGTTGCTACCACAGTAACCACTGTCAGGACAATACTGTTCGCGAACCATCTCCAATAATCATGCTGTCCGGTAAAGAGGAGCACATAATTATCAAGACTCATCCGACTCCAGTCGATTCCAAGGTTCAGACCATACTGAAGCAAGTCTCCGCCCGGTTTAAAACTCGCAAGGAAGATTGTGTATATTGGTATGATAGTCAGAATTGCCAGAATTGCAAATAGCACAATCAGCATTACTGTGGCAAGTCTGTTTTTATTTTTTTGACTCTTCATACTATCTCTCCTCCTTATCGAATGTTCCGGTCGCCTTAAGCTGTATCAGATTGACAATCATAACGATGATCAGCAGCACGAGACCTACCGCGCACGCATAACCCATTGCACGCTTCTCAATTCCTTGCCGGTACAGGTAACCTACAATTGTAAGTCCCATGTTCTGCGGAGAGTTATTGCCCTTCCACAACATGTAACTTTCGTTGAACATGGAAAGACCTGCATAGATACTAATTGTCAGCACATACACCGTCGTCGGTTTCACAAGCGGGAACGTAATCTTCGTAAACTGCTGCCATTTATTGGCACCATCGATGGAAGC
The DNA here is from genome assembly GCF_050313795.1 of Bariatricus sp. SGI.154. Classification (NCBI taxonomy): domain Bacteria; kingdom Bacillati; phylum Bacillota; class Clostridia; order Lachnospirales; family Lachnospiraceae; genus Bariatricus; species Bariatricus sp. SGI.154. Next base: position 88,843 of record NZ_JBNPMC010000008.1, on the reverse strand, counting down.
AGCCTCATAGAGATCTGCGGATATACTCTGGATTCCTGCAAGGAAATACAGAATATTAACACCCATCCAGCGCCAGCATGCTAGAAGCAATAATACGCCATAACTTGCCCACTCATTTTTCAGCCACTTGATAGGACTAAGTCCAAACGCGCCAATCACCTGGTTTGCCAAAGACGTATCCATCTCGCCGAACATCAAACGGAAGATCGTACCAGCAACAACAACAGATGTTAATGCCGGTATGAAATAAATTGATTTGAACAATCCCGGCTTCTTCATCAGTTTGCTGTTCAAAAGCGTAGCAAACAACATCGGAAGCGGTATTAACAGGATCAGTGTACCAATCATATATCTCGCACTATTGTACACTGCTTTTAAAAATATCTTGTCAGACAACAGTCTTTTATAGTTGTCCAGGCCAACCCATTCATCTTTTAATACATCCTGAAAACTCAGAAGAACACCATTGCCTATCGGGAATAACCAGAAAAAGACAACGGTCAGAACGAATGGAAGGACAAATACATAAGGAGCTATTTTCTGAGAATAAAAAAGTTTCTTCATACTTTCATCCTCTTTCCCAATGCAGCCAGCGCGCCATAAACGACACACTCTCTGCATACTGATAAAATGGGGCCGCGGCGCCACATATACGCACACAGCCCCAAAAGTTTACAATCGATACATTTACTTCTTAATTATTCACCGAATTCATTCTTCAATGTTTCCTGTGACTGCTCGAGCGCTTCTTTTACATCCATGCCTTCCTCGAAGATGTTGTTCAGCGTTACGTTACAGAACTCATTGTTGATAGATGGGAATTTCTCACTTGTCAGTGACTCAAGTGCGTAGATACCATCCTGGATTTCCAATAATGTATCGAACGGATATGTATTGAAGAACTGTACGAACTTGTTATCCGGATTCTGTGTCAGTTCTGTATCTGTCCATACTTCTGTATTAACAGGGTCAAATCCTAATACATTCCATACTTCTTCGTTCGCTTCCTCAGACAGTTTGATGTATGCAAATACTTCTGCTGCAAGATCTGCATTCTCACTATCTGCAACTACAGCAGTACCTGTACCGCCGCCACCGATAGATTTGATCGGGTCGCCTTCATTCCATACCGGAGTCGGAGCGATTGCGATCTTACCAGACAGGTCTGTCATGTAGCTTGTGAATCTAGATGTCTGCCAGAAAGGCATAATCTGTACTGCATAGTCTCCGCTGTTGTAAGAAGGATAAGCCTCTTCATTATCCGGCTGTCCTCCAGGAACAGTCTCGAATGCACCAGTTTCCTGCATACCCTTGATGTACTCAAGAACTTCTACCATGGTGTCATTGGTGATATCGATGTTGCCATCAGCATCCAGGTAATCTCCACCTTTTTGTGTAAGCATCAGGTTGAGCATCCACTGTGCAGTTGTCTCTACACATGCAAAGTATTTGCCTGTTGCTTCATGATACTTAACGCCTGCTTCTTTGAAATCATCCCATGTTGTGATGGTTGTGTAGTCAACACCTGCTGCCTCAAGTTCTTCTGTGTTGTAGAATGCAACAGTTGCTCCAACGTGAGTTGGGAATCCGTAATATGCTCCGTCTTTTCCATAGATAGAAAGTCTGGATTCGATGATGTTATCTTTGTATGGCTCAATTGCATCTGTCAGATCCATAAGTCCGATCTTACCATTTGTAAATGCCGGGAACTTACCAAGTTCGATATCAACAACGTCTGGTGCGCCTTCGCCTGACTCCAGTGCAAGAGACAGTTTGTTGTGCATATCGTCATACTGCATGTTGCTGAGTACCAGTTTTACCTGTTTGTCCGGATGCTCCTCATTCCATTTCTCAGCCATGTCTGTGTAGAACTCCTGATGAAGTTCAATGAAGGTCCATACTTCTAACTCTGTATAATCGCCTTCAACTTCCATCTCCTTGGTTCCTCCTGCAGAACCGCTTCCAGATTCTTCATCAGAATCTCCGCCTTCACTTCCTGCGCTACAGCCAAGCAGCATAGATGCTGTCATTGCTACACAGAGAAGCATTGCTAACACTCTCTTTTTCATTTTGTGTCCTCCTTTTTTTGATTTTTTTATTCTTTCAGGGCTTATGCCCTGTAAGATTCCTTATATCGCAGTATGGTTTTGTTTTACAATAATTCCTTCATCCATACCAGCATCTCGCCCTCTCCCCGGTTGTTCCACCGATGATAAGGCACTGCCTTTAATTCTACCTCCTGGAAACAGTTTTTGCGTTCTCCGTAAAGCGCATCGTCCTGCCACTCCTCATCCGTGAGGCGTTTTCCCGTAAGTGTAATAGTTGTAATGCCTCCAAGCAAATCTTCCTCGAATCTCTCTTCCAGTTCCTGGTTTGCATCTACGAATATAGCAGGGAGATTCTCTCCGTTATCAACTTCTTCCAGGCAATATACAAGCGGACCTTTCACAAGCGCAATCTTTCCTGCATCCTCTCTTACTTTCGGATTCGCTCTCACAAACCGCGCCGGAACTTCAAAATCAATCACAAACTTTGTCTCTTCCTCTTGCAGATTATCAATATAGAGATAACCTTTTTCCATTCTACAGCCGCTTATCTCTCCGCTGTCTCCCAGAATCTTGTATTCTTTTACATAATCCGGAATTCTCAGTGCCAGATGATAACTATCTGCACTCGCATCTTTTGTCACATTAATCACAACATGTCCGGAATTCGTCAGGTCACTTCCCACTTCAACTTTAACCTGCCCACCGGATACTTCTACAGAGGCAGTATTCGTAATATAAAGATTCACATACAACGTATCTTCATCCGTAAAATACATATACTGTCCCATGGATGCCAGTGTTCTTGCAATATTCGGCGGACAGCACGCCACGCCAAACCAAGTCTGCCTTACCGCTTTCACGTGTTCTTTTGACGTACGTTCCATACAATTATCCGGCCATACTTCCAGCGGATTCACATAGAAGAAACTCTTTCCATCCATGGCGATTCCGGACAGCACCGTATTATAAAGTGCCCGTTCAACTACATCTATATATGAGGCATCCTTTGTAATCTGAGCCATACGCTTGCCAAAAAGCGCAAGCCCAATCGATGCACACGTCTCAGAATAGTTACAATTATTCGGAAGATCATAATCCGTAGTAAAACGCTCCAAAATCCCTGACGCTCCTATACTTCCCGTAATGTACATACGGCGTTTTACCATGTCATCCCATAATGTCTTGCAGGCACTCAACAACTCTTCATCTTCATAAAGTTGTGCCAGATCTGCCATCGCGCAATACATATACACCGCTCGCACCGCATGCCCCTCTGCCGTTGTCTGCTCTCTCACCGGAAGATGGGACTGAGAATATTTCGTATCATATTCTGCGAACTCTGGGAATATCTGTTTGTACTCCGATCTCTTTTCTTCCTGAAGAAAATAATTGTCTCCTACCCCACGCCGATCTATAAAATATTTCGCAAGTTCTACATACTTTCTCTTACCAGTTGCATGATACAGACGGATTAATGCAAGTTCAATCTCCTGATGCCCCGGATATCCATGGCATTTGCCCTCTTCCGGTCCAAATACCTGACAAATCAGATCTGCAAATCTCTCCATAATTTCAAGAAATTCTTTCTTGCCAGTCGCCTCATAATAAGCAACTGCTGCCTCAATCATATGACCTGCCGTATATAATTCATGACCTTCTTTTAGATTCGTCCAGCGAAGCGACGGATCATTGATCGTAAAGTAGGTGTTAATATATCCATCCTCGCATTGCGCTCTTCCGATTAGATTAATCGTTTCATCAGCAAGGCGCTCTAAATCCTGATCAAAAGATGTTCCAAGTACATATGAAACGGCTTCAAGCCATTTTGCCACATCCGTATCCTGAAATACCGCACCTTCAAAATTCCCGGAAGCCTCTCCGGCTGCTATCTTAAAATTCTGTATGCAATGGCTTGTTTCGACCCCGTCTAAGCGGTCATTCAATATATCCCACTGATAAGGTATCAACACCTCTTTCACCAATCGAATATATTGGTCCCAGAATTTATCATGAATGTTGATATGACGTAATGGGACTGTTTTTAATGGTTGTTTTATCATAATCTTATTCCTTACCACTCATTTTTTGTTAATCGTTTAATCTTTTTCGCGCTCTTTTTCCTAAATAAAATGCTTTTCCCTTTCTAAAATATTTTTATTTTCTGCCTTGTTTTTGCCTTATTTTGGCTTTTTCTTTCTTTAATTCTGTTATAACACTTTACTTGCACAATTGCAAGTATAAATTAAACGTTTAATATTGTGCAACTTTCACAAAACCAACGAAAAATCAGCACTTTGGGACCTTTTTTATGATCCTAAAGTGCTGATTTTCTTTTAATTTTCTATTTTTTTGACCGATTTTCGTATCAGCGGATAGCAATTTACCCTATGGATGGCGTCCTTATTCTCCGCGTAATCTCCCTTAAGCATCTCTAAGATAATCTCGCTCGCCTCATATCCGATATCATGAAGAGGAAGCATAATGGTTGAAAGCGGCGGCTTATAATAGCCAGATAATTCTCTGTTATCATATCCAACTACCGATATGTCTTCACCAGGCTTAAGTTCCAATTCTTCTAACCTATCATAGACACCGCCTGCCATCAGGTCATTCATACAGAAGATAGCCGTTACCTGCTGCTCAAGAAGCCGATCCGTGCATTCATACCCGCTGATTCTGGTCCAATCCCCGGTGCATATGACCGATGGGTTATAGAGAAGTCCATTCTCATACATCGCCCGCTGGTATCCCACAAGTCGCTCCTGTGCATGGGGACTGTCACTCTTGCCTGTTATCACGCCAATCTTCTTATGCCCCTTCTCAATCACATGCCTGGTAATCTGATATGCTCCATCCTCATCATTCACCACAACCGACGGAACCTTCCGGCTCTCCGTATATCCATATGCCATCACTGCCGGAATCGGCAGATCTTCCGGAATACACCGAAGAGTTCTCTCATGGGCTGCCACGTAGATAATTCCTTCCACTTGCTTCGCAATCAGCTTCCATATCTCATCCCTTACCATACCATAATAATCATCTCTGTGATAGTAAGTATCCTGATATTTCTTAAATAAACGCAGATTAATCAGAAGGATCTGATAACTATTCTCTTCACAGTGTTCTGTAATCCCATCGACAATATCCGGAATACTGAATATGGTCATATCCTCTACTATGACCCCAATACTCCTCGAATTCTTAGTCTTCAGATTCCTCGCGATCGAATTCGGCGTATAATTCAATTCCTTGATCTTCTTCATTACCATCTTTCTAGTCTCATCACTTGCTCCCGGCTTATGATTCAAGATATTCGACACCGTTGCAACGGAGACATTGCATTCTCTGGCAATCTCTTTTATTGTAGCCATATGCCCTCCACACATTTTTATCACTGAAAAAACGCTGTTTCTTCCTATAACTTCTAACATAACAACTAATACTAATCTTAAGATATCTTTTTCCCTCTTGTCAACATCTTGCTGTTAACATCTTACGAATATTTTGTTAACATTTATCTTGCCATTATTGTAATTGTATGTTACGATGAAATCGCTCTTTAAATTTCTAAATAATAAATGCCAGAGGAGTTACTATGGAATCAAAATTAATGCGCCAGCTTCCTATGGCTGATTTTTTATGTCCAAAAAGCATTGCGTATATCCGTTCCCACACCGTAACCTGGGAACTCCCAAGTGACAATTGCTATTATCTTGAATATAGTTACAATCGTTTAGATTGGTTTGCTTTAAATGGAGGGAATTCTATTCTTCTTCCACAGGAGGATCTGCCTCTTACGCCAGAACTCCAATGTCATGATACCAGCGGAAGCGAAATATCCATATCCACTCTAAAGAATCTCCAATCCAGATATGGGGCACCAGAACCAGTATATATGGCTGCTGTTGAACGTGTATTCGTCCCTGCCGGAACAGAATGTATGCAATGCCAGGACGTTTCCCTGCCGGAACGAATCACCGTGGCTTACACTAACGGAATGACAGAGGAAAGACCTGTAACTTGGGACGGAACTACAGGAAAAATCCGGACACCTGATTACGCAGCCCCGCTTATCAGCCACCGTGCTGATCCTTATATCCATAAACACACAGACGGGAAATATTACTTCATGGCATCCCACACGGATGCCGGTCATAATCTGGATGGGAAATACCAGTATCTCTATCTGATTCTCAGATGTGCAGATACCCTGGAAGATCTGACAGATAATTCCGGCAGATACGAAGAAAAGATCATCTATGAACGCAAGCCAATCAACAATGGCACAATGAGCCCTCATCTGTGGGCACCGGAGATTCATTACATCCAGGGAGGATGGTTCGTCTACTATACCACCACCATCTCTGATGAATCCTCCTGGAGAATCCGTCCACACTGCCTTGCCTGTACCGGACAGGATCCGATGAAAGATGCGTGGATAGAAAAGGGACCGATAAAGACTACGATAGAAGGTGATATTGCATTCACCGATTTTTCTCTGGATCATACACATTTCCACCACAACGGGGAAGATTACTTCCTGTGGGCGCAGAAGACCAACAATATCTCAGATATCTTTATTGCCAGACTGTCCAACCCATGGACCATCTGTACGCCTTCTGTCAAACTGACCACGCCGGAGTACAACTGGGAACTGCACGGCTTCCCGGTCAATGAAGGACCGGCCGTAATCAAGCACGGCGGCAAGGTCTTCCTTACTTTCTCCGCAAGCGGGACTGATGCATTATACTGTGTAGGACTTCTGTATGCAGATGAGTCATCCGATCTCCTGAATGCAGACTCCTGGACGAAACTCCCTTATCCGATCTTCCAGAGCAGCCCTGCAACCGGCTACTACGGACTCGGACACAACAGTTTCACCAAATCCACCGATGACAGCGAAGACCTGATCATATATCACGGACGCCAGGAGGAACGCTATCTTGGCGAAGGCGATTACCAGCCACTTTATGACGCCGGAAGGAATGCTTATGTCGGAAAAGTCTTCTGGGGCTCAGACGGAATGCCGTCCTTCTCCGTACCCGGCGCTTCTATCGCCGCACGGGAAGAAGATCTGGTCATAGAGGCAGAAATTAACTAGCATGTATACTTGTCCGCTGTGGACAGTTTACATCTACATCTCTGATATGTTATACTTTGATTGATGGAGAGCGGCGGCAGGACTGCCCTCTCTGTCATAACCCGGCTGATTTATTCAGCCTTATTTTTTTCTGAATCTTTAAGGATTGTCAAGCGATCCAATTATTCCCTTTCATAAAAATCCTCCTATAACATACGAAGAAGCATTCTGTACTCTTGCATATATTATAGGAGGATTTCATAGATTTTTATAGATTTATTTTTATTTATGCATGCCTTCCATCTTTATCCACAGTGATGACCGCATCCGCCATGCTCATGACCGCCGCAGTCTCCGTGATGATGCTCATGATGGCTGCATACGGTATCCGGATCATAATTCAAAGTTCCGGCAAGATAGGACTCTACCTGTGCATCTGCATCTCCCTGTGCTCCCGGGAATAACTTGATACCTGCCTCTGCCAACGCATTCCTTGCTCCGCCGCCGATACCGCCGCAGATCAGAACGTCCACATTGCCATTGAATAAGAAGCCAGCCAGTGCTCCATGACCCTGTCCGTTGGTATCCACGATCTCACTTTTTACCACTTTGCCATCCTCAACATCGTACACCTTGAACTGCTCCGTGTGTCCAAAATGCTGAAATACCTGTCCATTCTCATACGTTACTGCAATTCTCATATTATTCCTCTCCTTTGCCATACCTTGTTCTTCCTGTTGACATCCTGCATCCGCACTATCTCTGCCCGAAATCATGCCATCGCCTTTTACAACCGTATAGTCGCCGCCTTCAATCTGAAGCCGGATTCCCTCTACAAGGAACCTCGCCAGTTTTTTTCTTGCCTCTGCATAGAGCATCTGCACCGTTGCACGGCTGACCTCCATCTGTCTGGCACACTCTTCCTGAGTATAGGACATGTAATCAATCAGGCGGATGCACTCATATTCTTCCACCTTCATGATGATTCCATATTCTTTGTTGATTCCCGGAGAGATAAAGCAACAGTTACGCGGTATCTTCTGGACTCGTTTTTTCTTTCCTGTTCTTGGCATAGATAGACTCCTTCATTCCCACGAAACAGCGTGCCATGTAGATACAACTACATATAGATACAACCCATGTGGCCGCTGTTGTTAGTGCAGGGCTTAATTAGCATATGTCAATATAAACATTATATTCCCATTATTGGCATATGTCAACAATAGTTCCATATGATTTTATGCGCTATGATTTTATGTACATGTTTCGGCAATGCGCTTTACCTCTTCCACGGGAAGCTCCATAAAGTCGGCAATTACTTCTATTGGTATGCCTTTGGCATATTAAAAAACCTCAGGTTTCCCCCAAGGTTTTCTCATCTTCATTCTTTATTTCCTTAATTCAATAATCCTCTGATTACTGCTTCCCCGGAATACCAGCGTCACATCCTTAAGTGCCTCCACGAAGGCTCCATCCACAAGCACATTGATATAAGAGAGCATCTCATCCGTCACTTCCGTATGAACCTTTCCCCCCTCCGGCAGATCTACATCATACAGATATCCCGTATAGCACCAGATATCCTTATTCGGATACGTATCACGGATCTTCCGAAGAAGCCCCACCAGTTCCTTTTGATTCTCCGGCTCAAAAGGTTCCCCGCCAAGCAAGGTGAACCCCTGGATATATGCCGGTGCCAGAAGCCTTATAATCTCCGCTTCCGTCTCCTCCGTATATGGCTGTCCATACCTGAAATCCCACGTCTCCGAATTAAAGCACCCTTTACAGTGATGCCTGCATCCCGATACAAACAGACTGACCCGGACACCCGGGCCATCTGCGATATCACATTCTTTTATATTTCCATAATACATAGGCTGCTCCTTTGCCAAAGCCTGCTGCCAAATCGTTTTCTTATATTTCTTACAGGTGCAGCACCCTGTCCTTGATCTCCTGAGTACGTCCCTGATTCCAGAACTGGGTTCCGATATATCCACAAGTTCTGCGGGCTACAAACATCTTATCCTGATTCTGGTTGCCACAGTTCGGGCATTCCCATACCAGTTTACCACAATCATCCTCTTTAATCAGGATCTCTCCGTCATATCCACAACATTCACAATAATCACTCTTTGTATTCAATTCCGCATACATAATATGATTATAAATGAACTGCATTACAGACAATACTGCCGGTATATTATTCTGCATATTCGGCACTTCAATATAACTGATCGCACCGCCAGGTGACAGTTTCTGGAACTCCGATTCGAACTCTAATTTCTTGAACGCGTCAATCTTCTCTGACACATGCACATGATAACTGTTCGTAATATAGTTCTTATCCGTAACACCTTCGATAATTCCGAATCTCTTCTGTAAGCATTTTGCGAATTTATACGTGGTAGACTCCATCGGAGTTCCATATACAGAATAACTGATATTCTCCGCCTCTCTCCACTCTTTACACTTGTCATTCAGTCTCTGCATAACCTTAAGCGCGAATGGTCTTGCCTCCGGATCAGTATGGGACTTGCCAAGCATACGCATACACATCTCGTACAATCCTGCGTATCCAAGAGAAATTGTTGAATAGCCATTGTACAACAGTTCATCAATCTTCTCACCCTTTTTCAGACGTGCCAGCGCACCATACTGCCACAGGATCGGAGCTACATCAGAAACCGTTCCAAGAAGGCGCTCATGTCTGCATCTGAGTCCGCGATGGCACAATTCCAGACGTTCATCCAAGATCTCCCAGAACCGATCCATATCGCCCTCGGAAGAACATGCTACATCTACTAGGTTGATGGTCACTACACCCTGATTGAATCTTCCATAGAACTTGTGGTGTCCATCTTCCTTCATCTGAGTATCTTCTACGGTCAGGAATGAACGGCATCCCATACACGGATAGACCTCTCCCTGCTTCAATTCTCTCATCATCTTTGCGGAAATATAATCCGGCACCATACGTTTTGCCGTACATTTTGCAGCCAGATGTGTCAGATACCAGTACTTGGAATCCTCCGTAATGTTATCTTCATCCAGTACATAGATCAGTTTCGGGAATGCCGGTGTGATCCATACGCCTTTTTCATTCTTCACGCCCTGCATTCTCTGTACCAGAACCTCTTCAATGATCATTGCAAGGTCATCCCTTAACTGTCCTTCTTCTACCTCATCCAGATACATGAACATAGTTACAAAAGGCGCCTGTCCATTACAAGTCATTAATGTGATCAACTGATACTGAATGGTCTGGATTCCGCTCTTTACTTCATCTCTCAGTCTGCGTTCCGTCACTCTGGATACAATCTCCTCATCCAGACTCTCGCCGCATTCCTTACGCTCTGCAATTACATTGCCCCGAATCTTCTGACGGCTGATATCTACAAACGGTGCCAGGTGTGCCAATGTAAATGACTGTCCGCCATACTGGTTACTTGCAACCTGAGCAACGATCTGTGTCGTTACGTTACAAGCCGTAAAGAAACTGTGCGGCTTCTCGATTAACGTCTCACTGATTACCGTTCCATTCTGCAACATATCCTCTAGGTTAATCAGATCGCAGTTATGCTCCTTCTGTGCAAAATAATCTGAATCATGGAAATGAATGATTCCCTCTTCGTGTGCTGTTACAATCTCTTCAGGAAGCAGCACACGCTTGGACAGATCCTTGCTGACTTCTCCCGCCATATAGTCTCTCTGGGTAGAGTTGATCACCGGATTCTTATTGGAATTCTCCTGGTTCACTTCCTCGTTAATATTCTCAATCAATGAGAGAATTCCGTTGTCCGTAGTGTTAGACTTACGTGTCAGTTCTCTCTTATAACGGTAACGCACATACTTCTGCGCCACCTCGTAACCACGCATCTCCATGATGCCGGTCTCAACCATATCTTGGATATCCTCCACATGCACTGCATGGGTAGTCTCCTGCACCTTATGTGCAATATTATCTGCAACCGCAATGATCTGATACTCATTCATCTGATGGATTTTGTCTACTCCCTGGTTTGCAGCCTTGATCGCATTCACAATCTTTGACAGATCGAAGATTACCTCTTCTCCATTTCTCTTAATTACATTCGTTCTTACGTCTATACTCATCTTTCTCTCCTCGCCTCCGCCTACCAAATATTGATACTCCCTCGCGTTTTTGTACAATATATAGCGTCATGTACTATCATACACCAAAGTCATGTGAAAGGGAAGAGAAAGTTTGAAAAATTTTATTAATTATTTTTTAACACTTTCTATTTCTACCAAAAGAAAACAACCGCTCCCTTCCACAGGTGCAGCGGCTGCTATACTTCATCTTCATTTTCCAGTTTTAAAATATCGCTCACATCACACTTCAGGCAATCACAGATCTTCGCCAGCGTGTTCAGATCCACGCGGGAAACTTTGTTCTTGCAGTAATTGTTCAACTGCGTACGCTGCAGCCTGCAGATATAACACAACTGAGTCTTACTGACTTGTTTTTCTGCCAGAACTCTCTCCAAATCAATCACAATCTTACTCATACTCAACACCATGCCATTTCTTTATGGTTAAGTATACCCATATTTTTGTTGAAAAAATAGATATATTAACTTACACTGTAATAAAATACAGTGCATGGTTGCATTATGGAACCAGGCAACTGCCCATACCTTCACAGGCATTTCCCTAAAAAAACAGATTGAAAGAGGTGCATCCAAACTATGCTACATTCCAAACATGAAAGTCCCAAACCAGCAAGATATCTTCCCGCCATTCTCGGGATCCTACTCCTGGCACTCTTTTTATGGGAGGAGCACAAGCCTTACGAGATACTCCATTCTACAATTATGTCCTCCCCCGACCTGACTGAGACCAGGATGGCTATTGTCGTCCACAGCCTGCTTCCCATTCATGAAGAGACACTGGCAAAAGAGATTATCGAATCACATCAGAAGTTAAACGGCAGACATCCTAATCCTTATTTTGAACTGGAACTTTACCGTACCATGCTGCATTATCAATTACAGACACCGTACGACACCATACTTTGTGACGAATCGGGACAGATTGTGACGGAGATCAGTCTTCCGGATTGAGCCTGCGAAGAAGACCTTTTCCGTACCGGCATATCGCTTAATGCAAGAAAGGTGTATGGACTATTCCAGTCCATACACCTTTCTTGCATTGATTTCTGTCTGTCTTATAACCTCATCAGACGTAATTCCTTTCAATCTTGCAATCTCATCTGCCACATAGCGAATATATGAAGAATTATTTCGCTTGCCTCGATACGGCTCTGGTGCAAGATATGGACAATCCGTTTCAAGTACAATTGACTCCAATGGAATCGCTTCCACTACTTGCTTGAGTTTCTTTCCATTCTTGAAAGTTACAACGCCTCCTACTCCGATATGAAAGCCCCTTTTGACATATTCTGCTGCCATCTCCTTTGAACCGGAATAACAGTGAATAATGCCTCCAAGCCCTTTTGCATATTCATCCATAATCTGGAATGTATCTTCAGATGCGTCACGGCTGTGAATATTAACCGGAAGGTTTACTCTGCGCGCAAGATCCAACTGCCTGACAAACCACTCCTTCTGCACTTCCCGCGGCTCCTCATCCCAGTAATAGTCAAGTCCGATCTCACCGACTGCGACTACCTTCTCTTCATGGCACCAACTTTCAAGCATCGCAAATGTCTCTTCATTCAATGCCCCTACTTCATCCGGATGAACACCGACCGCTGCATAGACATATGGATATCTTGCCGCTAATTCCATAACTCTTTTGCATCCTTCAAAAGATGCGCCTACATTAACGATCGTACCTACACCAAGTTTCGGAAGTTCACTCAGAAGTTCCTCCCTGTCAGCATCAAATTGTTTATCGTCGTAATGCGCGTGTGTATCGAATATCATTTCATTCATCTCTATAATAACCCCGCACGTAACTGTTCCGGGCTCTTCTGAGACAGTAATGCAGGTGCGATATCGAATACGGTTCTTGCCCCGCTTTCTCCTGCCTTAGCCAGGCGATAAGCTGCTCTTGCATAGCAGACTAATACACACGCCGTAAATTCCGGATTGGAATCCAATTTTAAAGAATATTCAATAATATGTTTATTTCCTTCTGTTCCCGTCTCGCCGCTGCGGATTACGAATCCACCGTGAGGCATCTTGCTGTGGTTGGCTTTTAATTCTTCTTCTGTAATAAATGTTACCGTTGTATCATAATCGTCAAAATAATTCGGCATTGTCTTGATCGTTGTCTCGATCGCCTGAAGATCTGCACCTTCCTCCGGAACCACATAACATTCACGCAGATGCTTCTCTCTCGTTGTAAGTTCCGGCTCGTTTCCGCTTCTTACTCGTTCTACCGCTTCTTCAATCGGGACCGTATACTGAATACCATTCTTCACGCCTTCTACCCGGCGGATAGCGTCAGAATGTCCTTGGCTGACACCTTTGCCCCAGAATGTATAAGTGCTTCCCTGCGGCAGGATCGACTCTGCATACAAACGGTTCAACGAAAACATTCCGGGATCCCAGCCTACGGAGATGATTCCGATGTTGCCGCCTTCTTTTGCCGCCTTGTCTACATTTGCAAAATATTCCGGGATTCTTGCATGTGTATCAAAACTGTCAATCGTGTTAAAATTCGCAGCAATCTGCGGTCCCATAACCGGAAGATCCGTAGCAGAACCACCGCAAAGCACCATAACGTCGATCTCATCCTTCATAGACATCATATCATCCATGTGTTTTACAGCAACACCTTCGGTCGCAATCTGCACGGCAGCCGGATCTCTTCTGGTGAATACTGCCTTTAATTCCATGTCGTCGTTACGAGCGATCGCACGCTCAACACCTCTTCCGATATTTCCATATCCCACAATACCAATTCTGATTTTTTCCATATTAATATACCTCTCTTTTCTCCCCTTCTCCCATTAGGGACAGGGCTATTTTAATTAGGGACAGGGCAAATCCAAAAAGGGACACCCTTATCTCAATTGGGGACGGGGGAAATTGCAATTTCCCCCGTCCCCAAAGCGTAGCTTAACAGATCTCTGCGCCTGCCGGCATTGCTTTCTCCGGTGTCATGAGTGCCAGATTGCCGTCTGCATCTTCCGCACACAGAAGCATTCCTTCTGACAGAACACCTGCAAGGCGCGCAGGTTTCAGATTAACAAGCACCATTACCTTCTTGCCAACCATCTCTTCTGCCGTATAGTGTGCCTTGATTCCGGAGACAATCTGTTTTACCTGGCTGCCGATCTTTACCTGGGAGCAGAGAAGTTTTTTGGACTTCTTCACCTCTTCGCAGGCAATAATCTCACCAACCTGGAACTGCATCTTTCCGAAATCTTCGAAAGTAATCTCCGGCTTTGCTTCGATATCTATGACCGTTTCCTCAGCAGAACCTTCATCTGCTGCCTCTTCCTCAGCAACTGGCGGGTGAAGTTCTTCTACTTTTTTCAGGACTTCATTAATATCCAGTCTTGCGAAAAGTATCTCCGGCTTTTCAGTTACTTTGCCATCGCCTAACTGGGCAAATATTCTCTCGGACGTCTCTGGCATGAAGGATTCCAGAAGTTTTGCTCCGGCTTTGATGCTTGCGATCAGGTTGTAAAGCACTGTCTCCAGACGGTCTTTCTTCGCTTCGTCTTTTGCCAATGCCCATGGCATCGTCTCATCGATGTATTTGTTACAGCGTTTGAAGAGGTTGAAGATCTCTGTGATTGCATCAGCCACACGCAGATCATCCATCTTCGCATCCACTGTCTTCGGTGTCTTCTCTACAACCGCTTTCAGGTCAGCATCCACTGCCCTCTCTTCATCGGTATCTGCAACACCTTTATCGGTTACCACTCCACCGAAATATTTATTTGTCATGGAGATGGTTCTGTTCACCAGGTTACCAAGCGTATTTGCAAGGTCAGAGTTCATACGCTCTACCATCAGTTCCCAAGAGATTACACCGTCATTTTCAAATGGCATCTCGTGAAGTACGAAGTAACGTACTGCATCTACGCCAAAGAAATCCACCAGTTCATCTGCATACAGTACATTTCCCTTGGACTTGCTCATCTTGCCGTCACCCTGCAGAAGCCATGGATGTCCGAAGATCTGTTTCGGCAGCGGCAGATCCAGTGCCATCAGGAAGATCGGCCAGTAAATCGTATGGAAACGGATGATGTCTTTTCCGATCAAATGCAGGTCAGCCGGCCAGTTCTTCTTGAACTGCTCTGTGCTCTCGCCGTCACAGTCATATCCGATTCCGGTGATATAATTAGTAAGCGCATCCAGCCACACGTATGTGACATGCTTTGGATCGAATTCTACCGGGATTCCCCATGTAAATGAAGTTCTGGACACACACAGATCCTGTAATCCCGGAAGCAGGAAGTTGTTCATCATCTCATTCTTACGGGATACCGGCTGAATGAACTCCGGATGGGTGTTAATATGCTCAATCAGACGGTCTGCATATTTGCTCATTCTGAAGAAATATGCTTCTTCTTTCGCAGGCTTCACTTCACGTCCACAATCAGGACATTTGCCATCTACTAACTGGGATTCGGTCCAGAAAGACTCGCACGGAGTACAGTACAGTCCCTCATATGATCCTTTGTAAATATCCCCCTGTTCATATAATTTCTTAAAGATCTTCTGTACCTGCTTCTCATGATCTGCATCCGTTGTACGGATGAATTTGTCATAGGAAGTATTCATCATATCCCAGATTCTCTGAATCTCGCCGGCAACGTTGTCTACGAACTCCTTAGGCGTAATTCCAGCCTCCTGGGCTTTCAGTTCAATCTTCTGACCATGCTCATCTGTTCCGGTCTGGAAGAATACGTCGTATCCCTGGCTCCTCTTATATCTTGCAATCGCGTCTGCCAGGACAATCTCATAGGTATTGCCGATATGCGGCTTACCGGATGTGTAGGCAATGGCAGTTGTCATATAATATTTTGGCTTATCACACTTATTACACATACTTCTCTCTCCTTTTTCTTGATTTTGATGATTTGCTCTCATATAACTACACCTTATCGGTCAGCGCCCGCCAGCCGAAGGCATGTATGACGGGATGCTCGAATGAGTATACTCTTTCGAGTTTCTATGAACCCTGGCGCATGGCTGGTGTTTTCATAGAGAAAAAAATCCCGCCTCCTATCATAAGAAGACGGGTAATTACCGTGTTACCACTTCTACTTCACTCTGCCCTCACGGACAGAAGCCTTAGCAAGTGCCAATTAGCACTCTCTCGCTATAACGGGCGAACCCATCGCAGCCTTACACAACCGATTCATCACCAAAAGTGATCATTCCGGCTTCATGCTCGGTGCGCTGCTCAGAAGCCATGTTCAGCCAGTCTCCATTCATCCCTCTCAGCATAACCGCTTTTCATATATCTGTCTGCCGCTGCCATATAGCACCTTAACCTGCAGACTGCGGTTCGGGACTTCTCTGTAGAATCTTGAAAGACCTACTCTCTTCGTCATCGCGTTTCACTTTCATTCATTTCCGCTAAAAATCGTAACATAGACAGGCTTGGATTGTCAAGGGTAAGCGCATGACATTCGGATTTTCTGCATATACATATAAAAAAATCTAAAGGTCAACTATGTCAAAAAAACGTTCTGCCATTATCGCTTCCTGCTTTCTGCTGATTCTTTTCCTGTCGGTCATTGTCTTCCGACAGGTGAATACCAATGAAGATCAGCAATTTGAAGATTATACAAGGAATCTTTTCTGTCAGGAGGTAGCCGGAAGCACCATCTCGCTTCACTACACACTCAAAGACCCTTCCGCCTATGGGATCGATAATGCTCCTGTAACCTTCGGTGCATGTACCACGGATACGAATGCCATCTGTGCTTCATCCGAAAATGCGCTCGCCCTTCTCCAATCCTTCGACCGCCGCCATCTGTCGGATGAGAACCGTCTTACCTATGACATTTTGGAGGATTCTCTGACTACGGCACTAAAAGAAGCACCTTATGCCCTATATGAAGAACCATTGGCACCGCTTACCGGCACCCAGGCACAACTACCGGTTCTTCTGTCGGAATACCAGTTCTACACTCGGTCGGACGTAGACACCTATCTGGAACTACTGTCCAAACTGCCCCAATATTTCCAATCCATCATGGAATTTGAACGGGTAAAATCCGAACAAGGGCTGTTCATGGCTTCTTATTCCGCAGATGATATCATCGAAGAATGCCAGGCATTTATCGATATGGGAGAGAACAATTATCTCTACTCCTCCTTTGAAGAACGGCTGAATTCACTTGATCTGACCATGGACGAGAAGAATACTTACATAGAGGCGAACTCCAGGTGCATTGCCGATTATATTTTCCCATCTTATGCGGAATTAAAAGAATGCCTGGTCTCACTTCGGACGACTGGAAAGAATAACAACGGGCTCTGCTATCTCCCAAACGGGAAGGAATACTATGAACTCATCGTCGCAAGCGAGACTGGGTCTTCCAGAACCATTCCGGAACTTCAACAGTTAACGCAGCAACAGATGATATCCGACCTTACTGCAATGCAGCAGGTATTGACCAGTTCAGAAGAAGTCGCCGTTTCCTCTGATATGTTCAAGACTCAGGGGGCTATCCTGGAGGATCCCGATCCGGCTTCTATACTTACGACTCTGGAGTCAAAATTAGGAAATAACTTTCCGGCTTCTCCGGAAGTCAACACGCAGATTAAATACGTCCAGGAATCTATGGAAGAATACTTAAGTCCTGCATTTTATATGATTCCTGCCATTGATAATACCACGAATAATGTCATCTACATTAACCAGGGACATCTGCCAGATGACCTCTCGCTTTTCACGACGCTGGCACATGAGGGATATCCCGGTCATCTGTATCAGACTACTTACTACGCAAGCCAGAATCCAAATCCGATCCGCAATATTCTGAATTATGGAGGCTATACAGAAGGGTGGGCGACATACAGTGAGATGATGAGTTATTATTACGCCCCCATTCCGAAGGAACAGGCGACACTTATGCAAAAAAACACCTCTGTAATCCTTGGTCTGTATGCGCTTGCGGATATGGGAATTCATTATGAGGGGTGGACATTAGTGGATACGGTATCGTTCTTCCGTAGTTATGGCATTACGGATACGAATACGATTGAGGATATCTATGATCTGATCATTGGAGATCCGGCGAATTATCTGAAGTATTATATTGGATACGTGGAGTTTCTGGAATTGAAGAAAGATGCGATGGAAGAATGGGGGGAAGAATTTACTCAGGAGAGATTCCATAAAGAAGTGCTGGATATGGGACCTGCACCGTTTACACTCTTGCGGGAGCAGTTAGTTGGGGACGGGGGAAATTGAAATTTCCCCCGTCCCCAACTCGATTTGCCGTGTCCCTTTTTGGATTTGCCCTGTCCCTAATTCGATTTACCCTGTCCCTAATTACAGCAGCAGGGACAAAAGCGGCAGCGTAACAATTGACAGCAACGTAGACACGAATATCGTCTGAGAGGCGAACTCGGAATTGCGCCCGTATTTATCTGCCAGTATAGCGGTCGTCCCTGCCATCGGCATTCCCGTCAGGAGTACCGTCACATCCGCCAACATCCGGTCAACCTGTAAGCCTCGCAGAGCAGCCAGTGTCAACAGCGGATATACCACCAGACGGATCAGGCAATAATACAATACTGATGGATCTAGCAACTGTTTCACTTTCGAATTCGCCAGCATCGATCCAATCGCCAGCATTGAGATCGGTACCATACATTTGCTGATACTTGCCATCGTATTATCCACAAACACTGGCAATTCAAATGGACATACCATCAACACAATACCAATCACAATAGCAATAATACATGGATGCTTCACCAGTTTCTTATACGCCTCTTTCCTATCCACATCCGTGAACAACGCAAGACCAGAAGACCACATGGTTACCCGGACCGGAATCTGGAAGATGGATGTATACAGAACTCCTAAGCTGCCATATAGGCTGTTAATAATCGGAAGCCCGATAAAACTAGAATTCGACACAATCAGTCCATAAGTAAATATGTTTTTTTTCCCGGAATCAAACTTCCAAAAGAAGAACTTACCAACCAGAATACTAAATATCTGAATTGCTAAAGAAACTATAAAGGCACCCACGCAATTCTTGAAGAACTCTCCAGAGATATCGATCTCCCCTAAAAATGACTCTATGATATTACAGGGAAGTATAATGTTCACTGTCAGATCTGACAACGTCTTCTGCCCCGCATCAGAGATAATCCCCTTTCTTTTCAGGAATATTCCTATAAGTATCAGCAAGAACAATGTAAACTGCAAATGTATCATCTGTGTAAAGAAATCCATCTCAACTTTCTCCCTTTCTTTTAGAGTCTGTTTGGGTACAACACATTTGTCAATTAGGTACACCACATTTACCAGTTTGGGACGTAGTAAAACTGCATTTTACTACGTCCCCATCCACTACTGCGTCACTGTTTTTGACGCATATATCTTCGTTCTTTCTTCCCGATCAAAATACTTCTCCGTCTCATCCACAACTACTTTACGCAGTCCAATCAGAGCAATCAAGTTCGGGATAATCATCAGCGCATTCGTAATATCTGCCAACAGCCAGATCGGCTCCAGTGTCAGGAACGGTGCAACTGCAATCGCAAGAATATACACAACCTTGAATCCCTTAATACTCTTCGTACTTCCAGTCAGATACAGCATACATCTTTCACCATAGTAATTCCATCCAAGAATTGTTGTAAACGAGAAAAAGATAATACCGATTGCAACCATATACATACCTATATCAAATGGAAGCCCCATATTATACGCCTTGGTTACCAGCACGCTTCCGCTAAGCGAACTATTATCCAGAAGCCCGCTGGAAATGATTACCAGTCCCGTCATAGAGCAGGTTACAAGTGTGGTGAAGAATACACTCGTCATAGAGATCAATCCCTGCTTTACACAAGAATTCGTCTTAGCCGCTGCTGCAACAATTGGAGAACTTCCAAGTCCCGCCTCGTTTGTATAGACACCTCTTGCAACACCGGTTCTCATCGCCGTCATGAAAGTGATAACTCCGGTACCTGCAGCACCGCCAAGTGCAGATTCCTTAGAGAACGCACAACGGAAGATCTCGCCAAATGCTCCCGGAATTGCCTGATAATTTACAGCCAGTATCACAAAAGATCCGCCGATAAAAAAGATTGCCATAAACGGTACTACAAACTGTGCTACTTTAGAGATAGACTGAATACCGCCAAGTGTAACAACTGCTGTTAAAATTGTTACGATCACACCAATAACGATTACTGGTATTCCAAAGGAATCACTGACAGATTCCGTAATTGCATTCACCTGTGGGAATGTACCACAGCCCAACAGTGCAGTTACGATTCCAAAGAAAGCAAAAAGTTTCGCAAGCCATTTAAACTTCTCACCCATTCCATTCTGGATATAGTACATCGGTCCTCCGGCAATCTGTCCATTCTCATCGGTGATACGGTATTTTACTGCCAGAAGCGCCTCTGCATATTTCGTTGTCATTCCCAATATTGCGGATACCCACATCCAGAACATTGCTCCCGGTCCACCAATTCTAAGTGCTGTTGCCACACCCACGATACTTCCGGTTCCGATATCAGCCGCCAGCGTCGTACACAGTGTAGCAAATGCGGACACATCCCCGGCACCCTCTTCTTTTTCAAAGATACTTCTCATTGCTTTCGGGAATTTCAGAAGTTGAAGCCCTTTTAATCTGTAAGTAAAATATAATCCAGTTCCCATAAGCAATATCAATGTCGGCGGTCCCCAGATAAATGACTGGACTTTTTCCAGCACGGTCATTAGTGTTTCCATAATAATCCTCCAAGTTGTTAAAAATTTGACACGAAATAGGTATTTTTTAAGCAACAGACTTGAAACAAATCCGTTGCTTCTATGGCGGTACACCACATTTGCTAATTAGGTACACCACTTTTTTCAGTTTAGGACGTAGTAAAACTGCACTTTACTACGTCCCAAACCGTCTATGAGTTGTATTTCTTAAGATCAAGTGCTTTCTCTTTTGCATTAACGATTACGTTAACTGCTGCGTCACCAATAACGTTCAGTGGAAGCAAAGCCATCTCAACCGGACGGTTAATAGCAACTACCAAAGAGTAACCAATCAGGCACAATTCTGTTGTCCACCCCATACCAGATAATACTGTGAAGATCATGGTCGTTCCTGCAATCGGGATCGCCGGTGTTCCTGCTGCCGCACAGATTGACAAGAATGCCATAACTGCCATGTTGGCTGGTGTTACATCCAGTCCGGCTGCCGTTGCGATAAAAGTAACTGCAAACATATGCATAACTGTCGTTCCGTTCATGTTGATAGTCATACCGGTAGGAAGTACGAAACTAGTAATCTCTTCGCTGCATCCAAGTTCATCGATACAAGTTCTTGTATTCAGTGGAAGACATGCTGCTGAAGAGTTGGTTGAAAAACCAAATACTCCGACTTTCGCAATCTTCTTTAAGAACTGCAATGGATTCAATCTTGTTGTAAGCCAGATTCCAAGTGGGTACAGGGTTACAACCAGCAAGAACAGCGTCAGCATTGCTGCTACAACATATGCTGCCACAGGCGCCAGATACTCTACACCATAGATAGCGAATGTTCTGGAGATCAGACAGAAGATCGCAACTGGTCCGATCTTGTTGATCAGGAATGTAAGCCACATATTGATAATATCACTTAATGTCTCTAATACGTCTTTCAGAGGCTTTCCTTTCTCTCCCATCTGATTCAGGCAGAGACCAAGGATAATAGCAATAACTACAACTGCAAGGATACTATTGTTCGTGCTGCATGCAGATACGATATTAGAGGTAAATGCATTTACAACAACCGCCAACGGATTGAATGCATCA
Source organism: Bariatricus sp. SGI.154 (assembly GCF_050313795.1). NCBI lineage: Bacteria > Bacillati > Bacillota > Clostridia > Lachnospirales > Lachnospiraceae > Bariatricus > Bariatricus sp. SGI.154. The sequence continues at coordinate 66,775 of NZ_JBNPMC010000008.1, read as the reverse complement.
ATTGTTGCTGCTTCTGCTACACCATCACTTGGAAGTGTAACGTTGAAAAATCCAAGATTCTTAACTGCGGATGCAATCACACATGCTAACGCCGCACCACATACGTAGAATCCGAAGAATCCCAGCAAAGAACGTCCTGCAATACGTCCAAGTTTTGTAGAGTTAGAGATACTACACATCGCAAGGCTTAAGGATACCAGTACCAGCGGTACGATTGCCATCTGCAGCCCTCTCATGAAGATCTGTCCTGCAATATAGAAAAGACCAATACCGCTAGCTTCAGTAGTGATATCTACGAACAGAAGCCAGTTCACCCAATTCCATGCAGACTCAGATAATACATTCTCTCTTAGTAACAGGAAGCCGATTCCAACCACCAGACCACCTATAAGAGCAATCATCATCTTTCTAACAATTGATGCCTGTTTTTTGTTTTCTTTACCCATCTTTCTTTCACTCCTTCATCTTTAAATGTATTCTTACAGATGCTTAATCTCAATACCTTCCTGTGCAAATGTCTCCCTGATTCTCTGGACAAATGCTAAGGCTTTCGGTCCATCTCCGTGTACACAGAGTGTATCACCCTTGATGTCAAGTTCTTTACCGTTAATAGAAGTTACCTTTCCTTCTTTGATCATCTTTACACAACGCTGGATTGCAATATCCTCATCTGTGATCATTGATCCTTCCATCTTTCTTGGCACCAAAGACAGGTCATCCATGTATGCTCTGTCTGCGAAGATCTCAGATGCTGTACGAAGTCCCTTGCTCTCTGCGATATCACCAAGAACCGCTCCTGCACAGTAGTAAACGATCAGGTCTTTGTCGAACTCTGCGATTGCTTCTACGATTGCAGTAGAGATCTCTTCATCATACTGGCACTGGTTACCCATTGCTCCGTGTGGTGCTACGTGATTCAGTTTCATTCCATAACTCTGTGTAAATGCAGCCAATGCTCCGATCTGGTATCTTACATAGTTCTTTACTTCCTGGAATGACAGAACCATCTTTCTGCGTCCGAATCCCATCAGATCCGGATATCCTGGATGTGCGCCTACTACTACACCGCGCTCTTTTGCCATACGCACTACCTTATCCATTACCATTGGATCTCCTGCATGCCATCCGCATGCAACATTTGCTGTTGTAACATACTGGATAATATTCTCGTCGCCGCCAAGTTTATACGCGCCGAAACTTTCTCCCATGTCACTGTTAAGATCAACACTATACATTTCTTTTTCTCCTTTCGTTTTGTATATGAAAATGTCTTTCTTACCGTATCTGATTGCAGAACTTATTTATTTACAACGTTCTGCGGCTCCCCGTCAACATATGCTTTCAGGTTCGCTACTGCAATGTCCATCAGTCTCTGACGAGATTCCTTCGGAGCCCATGCAATATGTGGAGTGATGATCATGTTCTTAGCCTGAAGAAGCGGGTTATCCATCTGGATAGGCTCTGTAGATACTACGTCTACTGCTGCTCCTGCTACTTTGCCGCTGTTAAGAGCATCTCTTAAGTCTTCCTCTACGATCAATGGACCTCTGGAATCGTTGATGATCATAACGCCTGTCTTCATCTTTGCAATTGTGTCTTTATTGATGATTCCCTCTGTAGATGGGAATAACGGGCAGTGAAGTGAGATTACATCTGACTCAGCCAGCAGTTCATCAAGTTCTGCATAGCGGCAAGTCTCTGTCTCCAGAGCCGGATTATGGTATGCATCAAATGCTAATACCTTCATTCCAAGAGCCTGTGCGATCTTACCTGTATCCTGTCCGATACGTCCGAATCCGATGATACCCATCGTCTTTCCAGCAAGTTCTACCAATGGGTAGTTCCAGAAGCACCAGTCCGGATTATTGGTCCAGTCACCCTTCTTTACACAGTCAGAGTGCTCTCCGATGTGGTGGCACAGTTCCAGAAGTAAAGCAATTGCATACTGGGATACTGCTGCTGTTCCGTATGTAGGGATATTGGATACCGGGATTCCTTTTTCCTTAGCCGCCTCGATATCCACAATGTTGTATCCTGTTGCCAGAACACCTACAAACTTGATGTTCGGGCATGCGTCAAATGTCTCTCTTGTTAATGGTGTCTTGTTGGTGTATACCACCTCTGCATCTCCGATGCGTGCAACAATATCTTCCGGCTGTGTACGGTCATATACTGTTACTTCTCCGAATGCTTCCATTCCTTCCCAGCTGATGTCGCCAGGGTTCAATGTGTAACCATCCAATACTACAATCTTCATGTTTCTAACTCCTCCATTTTTGTGTATTTTTATAAAATATATCGCTATATTTTACAGTTCATAATGACTCTCGATAAAATCAGTATTGAACATTCCGCTTCGGAAATCCTCCTGATTCAATATATCATATTGGAAATTCAGGTTCGTCTTCACACCTTCAATCTCCAATTCCCCCAGCGTGCTGATCATCTTCCTGATCGCGCCCTGTCTGTCGCTGTCATATGCGATTACCTTTACGATCATAGAATCGTAATAAGGCGGTATCGTATATCCCGGGTAGATCGCCGTATCCATACGGATACCATTTCCTCCCGGAAGGTGCATCTTCTTCACAGTTCCCGGACAAGGCATGAAATTATGCACCGGATCTTCCGCATTGATTCTGCACTCGATCGCATGTCCCCGTAAGATAATATCTTCCTGTTTTACGCTCAGCGGCAAGCCTGCTGCTGCACGGATCTGCTCCCTGATCAGGTCTACCCCCGATACCAGTTCGCTGATCGGATGCTCTACCTGGATACGGGTGTTCATCTCCATAAAGAAGAACTCTCCGGACTGATCCAGCAGGAACTCTATCGTTCCGGCATTCTCATATCCGACTGCCTTGGCTGCCCGTACTGCTGTCTCACCTAACTTCTCTCTCAATTCCTGTGAAATGAATGCACATGGTGACTCTTCTATCATCTTCTGATGGCGTCTCTGAATGGAACAGTCCCTCTCTCCAAGATGGACTACATTGCCATACTTATCTGCCATAATCTGTACTTCTATATGGCGTGGAGACTGGACATAACGTTCCAGATACATGGTATTATCTCCGAATGCACTAATGGATTCCTGCTGTGCCGAGCGAAATCCTGCCAAGAATTCCTCCTCAGTATAAGCAAGGCGCATTCCCTTTCCTCCGCCGCCTGAAGATGCTTTAATCATAACCGGAAAGCCGATCTGTCTTGCCTTCTCAAGCGCATCCTCTGCTTCATATACCGGGCTGTCTGTTCCAGGAACTACCGGAACGCCCGCTTCTTTCATGGTTCGTTTGGCTTCGGACTTATTCCCCATCTTATCAATCAACTGACCAGACGGTCCGATAAATGCGATGTTATACTTCGCACACCGTTCTGCAAATTCCGCATTCTCCGAAAGGAATCCGAATCCCGGATGTATCGCCTCTGCCTTCGTGGCGATTGCCGCGCTCAAGATCTGGTTCATATCCAGATAACTTTTTAATGGAGCCGCCGGACCGATGCATACCGCCTCATCCGCAAGGCGGGTGTGCATTGCGTGCGCATCTGCTTCCGAGTAAACTGCGACCGTATGGATTCCCATCTCTCTACAGGCACGTATAATGCGCACTGCAATCTCACCACGATTGGCAATCAATATTTTTCTAAACATGATTCCTATCCCTCAATTACGAATAATGGCTGTCCATACTCTACCAGTTCCCCATCGCCTACGAGAACTTCTGTTACCGTTCCGGAACATCCTGCCACTACGTCATTCATCATCTTCATTGCCTCGATTGCTCCGAGCACCTGTCCCTCTTCAATTGTCTGACCTGTTGTAACTATATCTTTCTTATCCTGTGATGCAGATGCATGGAAGATTCCTACCATAGGTGATCTGATGATCACTCCTTCTTTGATAGAGGCTTCCTCTGCTTCTTTCTTCGGCTCTGCTTCCAGTTCCTTATGTACCGTTTTCGGTATATCCGCTGTTGTCGGCTCCGCACATCCCTGCTTTTTCAGAGATATCTGGAACTCTCCCTTTTGAAGCTGAAACTCTGTGATACTGGAATGCTCTATTTCATGGATCAATTCTATAATCTTCTCATATTCCATTTCAACGTTCCTCACTATCTGCTTCTTAACTTCTATCTCTGTCCTAACTGCTTCTCAAGACTCTTAAACTGCTGCAGTCTGCGAATATACAGATTCTGTGCCAGTTCGATTCCAACTCTGATGAAACGTACCTTGTATCCCGGAACACTCTGTGCCAATTTCGGAAGGTCTACTGCAATAACGGTTCCAATCTTCGTATATCCACCGGTACTCTGACGGTCAGCCAGCATGATAATCGGCTGTCCATTGGACGGTACCTGGATAGATCCGAATGCGATTCCGTCGGAAATAATGTTTCCATCGCCTTTGTGCTGTACAGGCTCTTCACGTTTCAGTCTGCATCCCATACGGTCGAACTCGTTGGTAATCTCTGCTCCATACCAGAAGAAACGCTTCAGTTCTTTCTCGGTAAATTCAGAATCCTGCGGACCGGTAACAACTCTTAATGTAATCTCATTCTTCGGGAATACTTCCGGCTCTAGCTTACGCAGTTCCATATTCGGCAGTTCTGTCTTCGGATTCGCGAATCCGATCACATCACCTTTTTCCAGTTTTCTTCCGTGAACACCACCGAGATTATTTCTCATAAGGGTCGATTTGCTTCCCATTACAAGCGGTATATCTAAACCTCCTGCGAATGCAAGATAACCGATACGTCCATTTCCGCTGATCATTCCAAAGGAAAGAACATCTCCTGCATGTACCAGGAATGCCTGATACATCGGTGCCGGTTCTCCGTTAAGTGTTGCCTTAAGATCTCCTCCGGTAATCGCAACGATGATATCTTTCTCGAATCTTAAGGTTGGTCCCTGGAATGTCATCTCCAGAACGCCCTCGCTTCTCTTATTGCCAACTAATATATTCGCCAGATAGAAGGACTGTGTATCCATCGGTCCTGCCGGTGATACACCAAACTGCTGGTATCCAAAACGTCCCTCATCCTGCACTGTTGTCAGTATTCCCGGATTCTCTACTACAATTCCCATTTATTTCACCGCCTTTTCATTGCCCTTGCGGGTATAGGTATTCACACGATAGGTTCCTTTTTCCACGTCTCTGCGGATCGCATCATATTCACTCCGTGTAACCGGCATGTATTTTACCCAGTCACCTGCATGCACCAGGAACGGATCTTCCTTGGAATAGTCACAGACCTCGCACGGCGTGGTACCTACGATATTCCATCCACATGGCTGTGGGAACGGAATTAAGTTGGACTGATTCGTCTGGGCTACAATCGTTCTTCCCGGAATCTTTACTCTTGGAGATTCTCTTCTCTTAAAATGGAACGGTTCCTCGAATCTTGCTTTATACGCATGACCAGGTGCAAATCCAAGCATATATGTATAGTATTCATGTTCCGAATGCATACGGATGAATTCCTGGATAGAGATATCTTCGAATCTTGCACAATCCTCCAGATCCGGTGCCAATTCTCCTTCGTAGCAGATCGGAATCTCCTTCACAATACTGGACTGCTCCTTAGCCTGCCCCGCATTCTCCATGCGCTTCTTAATCTCTTTCTTCAATTCCTCGTACCTGATCACCTCAGGTCTGTAGTGAACCATTAATGAGGCATAAGTTGGAACCATCTCTTTGATTCCGTCTACAGGGTCATCGAGAAGACTCTGCATTAACCCTCTTACTTTCTGATTCACTTCCAGGCTGATCACATCTCCCATCTGGATAGATACAGCCGACTCGCCTACCAGCAGAAATTTTGCTTCCATCTGATATTCTTCCTTTCCTTTTGTAATTTTTACTATAAAATATTGTATTATTGCCGTTCCCTTTATTGATTAGTTACAGTATAACACAAGGCGTATTTTAAAAAAAATGAATTATTTAACTATAATATATTAAAATTTTTTATTTTTTCAGCAAAACTATAACAACTGCCCACATGAAAAGGGAGCGTATCAAGCTACATGCTGATACACTCCCTTTTCGTCTTTGATTCTTTTATCTATTCTACCTTCATCATCCGGTATCCAACACCGATATGCGTCTGGATGTACTGTGGTGAATCAGCATCCAGCTCCAGTTTCTTCCGCAGAGTCGCCATAAATACGCGTAAGGATGCCACATCGTTATCCCAGCTTCGTCCCCAGATATTCTGCGTGATGAATGTATGCGTCAGAACTTTTCCCACATTCTTAGACATCAGACACAACAGTTTGTATTCAATAGGTGTCAGATGCAGTTCCTGCCCCTCCAGGTAGGCACAGCCCCCGGCATAATCTATCCGCAGTTTCCCGTTGATGAATACGGAACTGGACGCCAGCATCTCCGCAGTCATATAAGAGAGCCTGCGCTGGGTCACGCGAAGTCTTGCCAGCAGTTCCTCCACAGAGAAGGGCTTGGTAAGGTAGTCATCCGCCCCCACGTCCAGGGCTTCGATCTTATCCGTATCCTCGCTTCTGGCGCTGATCACGATAATCGGCAGATTCGACCAGGACCGTACATTCTTGATTACTTCTATGCCGTCCATATCCGGAAGCCCCAGATCCATCAGAATGATGTCTGGATTATGGGAAGACGCTTCTAAGAGCGCCGTCTCACCGTTCGGCGCAGACAGATAACGGTAGTCATTGGTTTTTAATGTAGTCGTAATCAGATTGCGCACCGGCGGATCATCCTCTACAACTAAGATCAATGGTTTATTCATGCAGTTCAACCTCCCCTGCTGGTAATGTAAATGTAAAAACAGTTCCTTTCGGCTGATTATCAGTTACCGTAATCGTACCACCGTGGGCGGTAACGATCGCTCTGCACAGTGAAAGTCCAAGTCCTAAGCTTCTCCTGCTGTCCGCGACTTTATTCGCCCCACTGTAGAACATCTCAAAGACATGTGCCTTCTGTTCCTTAGCAATTCCCGGCCCGTTATCACGGACTTCCGTTACGATCCACCCATCCTTCCGCTCTATGCAGATCACAATATCAGAGCCTGCCGGCGTATATTTGACCGCATTGTCGATCAAATTGATTAGAAGTTGAACGACCAGCCTTACGTCAATCTTCGCAAGCAGCAACTCCTGCGAAGCAATCACACGGATATGATGTTCCTTACTTCTCCTTCCAATGTGGCGAAGCGCCTCTGCAATCACTTCATCCATCAGTTCCACCGACTGATTCAGCTTAACCTGATCGCCCTCCAGCCTGGTTACCGCCAGCAGATTCTCCACCAGATTGATCAGCCACATCGAATCATCATAGATATCTGTAAATATCCTCTGTCTTGCCCCATCCTCCAGTTTATCGTAATTTGTCATCAGATTGCTAGCATTGCCGGAAATCGATGTCAGCGGCGTACGCAGATCGTGAGAGATCGCCCGGAGCAGATTGGCACGGAGCTGTTCGTTCTTCGCAAATATCTCTGCCGCCTCTTTTTCGCGCGCATTTTTAATACTCTCGATTGCAAGCGCACACTCGCCCAGGATTGAGAGCAGCACGCTGTTCTCGAACGCCTCCAGCGGCACGCCTTCCATGGCGATTCCTACGACCCCGTATACCTTCTGGCTGGCTCTGATTGCCAGATACAGACATCTGGCATTCGACAAGGTATCCGTCGTAGCGCCCGCCCGCTTATTGTTACGGAATACCCATATAGCAACTGCTTTCTCATCCTCATCGGTCAGATCCACACAAGCGCTCCCCACTGTTCGGTATACATTGGGTTCGGACAATCCCTCCCCTTTGGGAAGATAGATCACGAGATCCTTTTGCAAAAGTTTCATCATCTGTTCTGCCGTCGCGCTAACCACCGCCTCTTCATCCTCTTCCTTCTGAAGGATCTGGTTCGTCTCAAACAGGATTTTCGTCCGGAATGCAGATCTGGCGGATTGCCGCGCGTTATCCTTTAACTTAGTTGCCAGCGACCCCGTCAGGAGCGCGATCATAAACATGATCATAAAAGTAACGATATAGGACGAATCATCGAAATGAAAGGTAAACCGCGGTACCGTAAAGAAGAAGTTAAACACTAACACACTTACCAAAGACGAGACCATACCGCAGATCTTGCTCGTTGTAACCACCGATACTACCAGTACCCCGAATATGTATACGCTGATGATATTTGCCTCGGTAAACCCAAGCCCGTAAAACAGATAACTAATCAGCGTAGCCACCAGCAACACAAGGATCGTTTTCCCGATATCCTTTACCGGCATGGAAAACATTCCAAGCCATCCCCTTTTCTGTTCTCGCCGCTGATCCGCCGATGAAGCGTCCGGGATAACATAGACGTCCAGATTCGGAGCCGCTGCAATCAGGCACTCCGTCAGGGACGGCTTGCTGAAGATACTCTTACGCGCCGCACTGCTTCGTCCGATCACGATCTTAGACACTCCGGAGAGTCTTGCGAATTCGGCGATCTGATAAGGGACATCTTCTCCGTAACTGGTCTCTACGGCGGCGCCAAGCTGTTCTGCCAGACGTATATTCTCGCGCAGCCGCTTCTGATCCGCCCCATCTATAACTTCTTCTTCCGGCGTCTGTACATACAATGCAGTAAAGTCCCCCCGAAACGCCATCGCCATCCTTGCCGCCGCCCGGATGATCTTAGGGTTTGACGGCGAAGGCGACAGGCACACTAAGATATGTTCGTCCGTATGGTAAAAATTCTGCCCCGAAGCAGCGTCTTTACAGTGGTGCAGTTCCTCCCAATCCGCATATCGGTGCTGAGCGATCCCTCTAAGCGCAGCAAGATGCTCCGCCGTTAAGCCTGCATCCGTTTTCTCCTGATCCATACGGCGAAACAGCCTGTCCGGCTCCAAATCTACCAATTCCACCCGGTCCGCCCGGTCAAATACGGAGTCTGGAATCCGTTCCCGGGCAGCGCCGCCAACAAGTGGGGCTATCGTATCATTCAGACTCTCGAGATCCGCGACATTCATCGTTGTGTATACGTCGATCCCCGCATTTAACAATTCCTGTGCATCCTGATATCTTTTTGCATGACGGCTTCCCGGTCCGTTGGCATGAGCAAGTTCATCAAGCAGAATCAGATCCGGGGCGCTCTTAAGCGCCGCGTCAATATCCAACTCCTCCCGGAAGCCTCCTTCGCCGGATATCCTTCTGACCGGCAGCCTCTCAATACCATCCGCAAGAGCCTCGGTCTTCGTCCTTCCGTGAGATTCCAGATACCCCACTGCCACGGCGGCGCCTCTTTCCTGCTCTGTTCGCGCCGCCCGAAGCATGGCGCAGGTCTTTCCCACACCGTCGGCATATCCGAAAAATATTCTAAGTTTTCCATATTGTTTTGGCATTTCTATTGATTCTCCTCCCACGATAAGTCAATCAGAGTATGCTCTGTTCGCGCATTATTATACCATCTTCTGTCCGTGCTTTCTATTTTTTGTTTCTGCCGCCAGCGTCTGCTCTTCCAGGCATTGTACCAGATACGCAGTCGCAGGATTCTTCTTCGACCAGAACGCCTTCTGCGGCAAATCTCCTCCTGCGATCGGTTCTACTGGGATTCCATCATATCTTGTATGAACAGGAGCCATCTCTAACAGGACCCGCCGGTTATTGAAAGGATTCTCAAAGAAAAGGCTTGCATGTTCCGATAAAAAAATAACATCCAGCAGTCCGGCATGTAATCTTTTTTCCAGTTCCTCCTCTGTTCCACTAAAGATATGAACGGACATCCCCGGATATTTTGCCGAACATCTGTCAAAAACGTCCGCAATACTCTCCGCAGCAAGCGGATTGGAACAGCCGATCCACAGCCAGCATTTCTGCTCTCTGGCCTCCTGTTCCTTTCGGTTCCTCTCAAGGAATCCATCCAGATTCTTCAGAACCACTCCTCCAAAAATCATGATCAAAGTCATCGCGGCAAGTAACAGTAACTCTTGCATCATCTCACCCCGCTTTCCCAGATTCCGCCTTATATGTGGAAGTATTTATGCAGATCCTTGTTCTTCCCAAGTACCAGCATGGTCTCTCCCGCCTCCAGAATAGTATCCGGAGATACCGGCAGTTCCAGTTTTCCTCCTTTTTTAATTCCCATAATATTGATGTGGTATTTCTTCCGTATATCAATCTGCCCCACCGAACGTCCCGCCCATCCTGCAGGAACCGGGATCTCGAACATGGCATGTTCGTCGTCCAGTTCTATATAATCCAGAATATGGTCGGCACTATACCGAATAGCGGTCCACTTCGCTATCTGTTTCTCCGGGTAGACAACCTCGTCCGCGCCGTTGCGCAGCAGGAACTTCGCCTGCACATCCCGAGCTGCTCTGGACACCACAAGGCTTGCACCCAGTTCCTTTAACAAAGATGTGGTCTCCAGCGAACTCTGGAAATCATTTCCGATCGCCACAATGCACACGTCATAATTACGGATTCCCAGAGACTCCAGGAAATCCGCATTCGTGCTGTCGCCGATCTGCCCATTGGTCACAAACGGCAATACTTCCTCTACCCGTTCTTCTACATGATCCACCGCCATAACCTGATGCCCTAACTGATTCAGCTGCAAGGCTACATGCTTTCCAAAACGCCCCAGCCCGATAAGTAATATAGATTTCATCCTCGCGTTACCTCCCTTAATCTTCTGTGATCTGTTCTGCTGTAATCTATCTGATACGAACGATCGTCTCCCATCGTCTATCCTACGGTAATCTTCTCTCTCGGCATCCTTACCACATTCGTATTCGTCCCGGACACCGCTGCAAACACCAGTGTCAGGCCGCCCACGCGTCCGAAAAACATCAGCAGGATCAGGATGCATCTGGACAAGGTCCCAATCTCCTGCGTGATCCCCAGAGAAAGTCCCACCGTACCGATCGCGGAAGCCGCCTCAAACAGGCAGTCCATGAGTGGAAGTCCTTCTGTAATGCTGATGACCAGACCGCCGGCAAAAAATAAAGTGACATACATCAGCAGAATCGTCGCCGCATTTTTTACTACCCCCAGATCTACCCTCCGTCCGAACAGATGTGTATCCTCTTTTCTGGAGAATGTGGAAACCGCCGCAGCGAACAACACCGCTACCGTCGTCGTCTTCATACCGCCCGCCGTAGATCCCGGCGAACCGCCAACCAGCATCAGCACGATCATCACCGACAGCCCCGCCTCACTCATCCCATTCAACTCCACCGTATTAAATCCTGCAGTACGGGGCGTGACCGACTGGAACAGCGACACAAGTATGCGTTCTCCGGGCGCCCAGGCACTGAATTCGTAAAAATAGAAAAATAAAGCCGGAACCAGGATCAGCGCAGCTGTCATACTTAAAATTACCTTGCTCTGCATCCGGTACCGGTGCAGACGCCATCGGTTCATCCGTATATCGTCCCACGTCAGGAATCCGATCCCACCGATCACGATCAACAACATGATTACCACATTGACCACCGGTTCTTGTGCATAGTCCGTCAACGAAGAGAACTGCTCCCGGATTCCCATCAAGTCGAATCCTGCGTTACAGAATGCGGACACCGAATGGAACAGCGACATCCAGATTCCCCTGGCGCCATGGTCACCGATAAATACAGGCGCCATCAGAGCTGCTCCGAGCAATTCGATGCATAACGCTGTACGAATGATGAATCCTGTCAGCCGCACGATACCGCCTACCTTGGGCGCTGCGATTGCTTCCTGCATTGTACTGCGCTGCATTAGAGATATCTTACGTCCCGAAAGGATAGAGAATAAAGCCGCCACAGTGATCACTCCCATGCCGCCAATCTGAATCAGCATCATCAATATTATCTGTCCGAAATCCGACCAGTACGTCGCCGTATCGTGAATGACCAGCCCCGTCACACAGACTGCAGAAGTCGAGGTAAATAAGGCCTCCAGAAACGGAGTCGCCACTCCCTCTTCCGAAGCCGCCGGGAGCATCAAAAATACCGTACCGATCAATATTACGCTGGAGAATCCAAGGATGATGATTTGAAAGGAAGTGAGTTTCTTTTTCCTATGCACACCTCTGTCTTTATGTATAAGCTTGTTCATATGTAAAAAATTCCTTTACACCTCTTTATTTTATCTTAATATACGTCAGGTAAGATAAAGAAGGTAAAAAAGTCTTCGCATTCATATTAAGACCGCATAAAGATTTTGGCAGGTTCCTTATCTATTTGCTCAGGATACCATCTAACATCAGGTTAACCTTCAGCACAAAGGATTAAAATTTTGCATTAAGAAGAGTAATTCTCCGTTAAGACGGCGTTAATATCTTTTTTTCCCGAATGGCACGGCGGTACAAAAGGGGCTGTAAAATAAGTTCCTAAAGAAAAATCGCCCAGACCGTGAGGCCTGAGCGATTTTTTGGTATAATTAATTTATGCTACTAAACAAAAATACCAATGGTAATTATACCATTCGTCAGCTGAAATTACCATTGGAAATAGAAAAATTAATTGATATCTCTGATCCGGTATATACTTTTTGCGAAGTTATGAATCACATCGATCTATCAAAATATTTTGTAGAGAAAGGATACAAAACAGGTCGCCCAAGATGTGATGAACAGAAACTCCTCAAAGTAATACTCTTTGCATTTATGGAACATGGTATCTGTTCTCTGCGAAAAATTGAAAAACTCTGTAGAAATGATATTCGATACATGTATCTTCTCGATGGTATGAAGGCCCCTTCTTTTGCCACCTTCGGAAATATCATCCGAAATGAACTGACGAATTCTATAGAACAAATATTCATGGATGTAAATACATATATTTTCGAAAAAGAGCATGTTGACTTGGAACATACCTATATTGATGGTACTAAAATAGAGGCGAATGCAAACCGCTATACCTGGGTATGGAAAAAATCCTGTACTAAGAATCGAGAAAAGGTTTTTAACAAGATATCGCTTCTGATTGATGCCATGAACAAAGAGGTTCTTGGATATTTAGGTGTGAAGCTTGAAAAGCGCGAGGAGTATGCAATCGATTATGTTTCTGAACTGCTGGAAATGTACAAAACGGGAACAAATCTGAATGAATCCGCGTTTGTTTCCGGTTGTGGTTACAGAAAAAGCATTCAACAAAAACAGTATCAAGAATTACAGGGATATCTTGAACGATTGAAAACTTATGCACGTCATATAGAAATATGTGGAGATGAACGAAATAGTTATTCTAAAACAGATCATGATGCTACTTTTATGAGATTAAAACGAGACTATATGGGAAATGATCAGTTACTTCCAGCATATAATCTTCAGGCAGCTATCTGTGATGAATATATTGCAGTAGTTGACGTAAAACCATACGCATCTGATATGGAATGCTTTGTTCCCTTGATGGAAAAATTTCACAAAACTTATGGACATTATCCAAAGTATCCAGTTGCAGATGCAGGATATGGTTCCTACAATAATTATCTTTATTGCGAAGAGCATGGAATGGAAAAATATATGAAATTTACTATGTTCAAAAAGGAAACAACAGATAAAAAGTATTACGAAAACCCATACCGTGCAGTGAATTTTAAACAAGACGAAGTAGGAAATCTCATATGCCCAAACGGAAGGAAATTCATTTTCAAATACAACCGTCATGTGTATAAGAATAAATATGGTAGAACAGAAGAAATCTATGAATGTGAATCATGTGAAGGATGTCCATATAAAAAAGAATGTTGTCCGAAGACATCAGGCAACAGGACAATCCGTATGAATCAAGAGTTGACCTCGATTCATCAGGAGGTAATTTCAAACCTCGAATCCGTACACGGAGCACTTCTGAGAATGAACAGAAGTATTCAAGCAGAAGGTGCATTCGGTATTCTGAAATGGGATAGATCTTACAAAAGGCTATTTCGAAGAGGCGAGAAAAATGTTATTTTGGAGCTTACACTGATTTCTTGTGGCTTTAATCTGTATAAGTATCATAATAAGAAACAACGCTTCCAGTTAGCAGCTTAAAGATAATGTGTTATCCACATAGTCTTTATTAAGTGCACTTATTTTTAATGAAATCATTCTCATATATCGAAATATTTGATGTAATATACGAAGAAACGCCCGAACCGGCCTTTGCCGGAACGGGCCTTTCTTGATGAGGAACTTATTTTACAGGCCCTTTTGTACCGCCTCTTCGTGTTTAAGATTCTGCCAGCCTGTAATTTCCTACATATCCCCAGTCCTTTCCGCTTAGATAATGACAGATCTCCCGTTCGAATATCTGCGTTGCTTTTCTCCTTCCTTCGTTCGGGTATTTGTGCCTGATCATATAAGTGATCCGCTCTGGCGGCTGTACCGCATTACCGATCTTGCTCACATACACCTGACGCAGGCTACTGATACGCTCTACCACGGATACCGGGGCGATCGCCCACATTCCTTCCTCTGACAGGAGATGGAACAACAGCTCGAATGTATCCACCTCCATACGGGACCTCTCTCCCTTGCTCACCCACTGGTCATGCCAGATCTGGTAATTCGCCTCCCAGCTTAAGAAGATCTCCCGGCTTAAGTCTAACTCATCCGTATGTATCACTGGCTTCTTAATCTTAGTATCCGCCGATTGTATAATGTACATCTTCTCTTTTAATATAGGTTCTGCCACGATATTCTTAAAATGCAGATGATGATAAACGAATCCCAGATCAATCTCATGATTCTCCAACAATCCATATATTTCATAAGAATAATGTGTCTTAATTCTCAGATTCATCATCTGTTCTTCCTGTTTTAGCATATCCCGATACAAGTCAAAAAAGATTGCACTGTTCAGCGTGTCCGTACAGGCAATAGTCAGATATAATCTCTCGTTGTTGTCTTTGAGAAGCCGCATCTCCTGCCAAATGGAAATCCATCGTTCTGCAATCGGAATAAACTCCTCCCCCTGTGAAGTCAGTTCGATCTGCTTATACCCCTTCTTTCTTGTAATCAGATCAATCCCCAGTTCTTCCTCCAGTGATTTCAGCCTGTGACTAACTGTCGGCTGTGACAAGAACAGGTTCTCAGCAGTCTTCGTAATATTCTTCGTCTTTACTATCATTAGAAATGTTTCAATCTCTGACAAGTTCATACGCTTCCTCCTCTCATACACACAAATGCACATATTTTCATCCGTTTAAATATAAAATTTATTAATATTATACAGCGAAATTATTCATTTCACAATTCCAAATATTCGTGCTATGCTTATTACAAGCAAAAAAACGTAACGTCCAATAAGGAGGATGAAAAAATGAACGACGAAAAATATGGAGTATTATTTTCTGACGAATACCAGAAAAGCCTGAAAGATCAATTCTGCTACGCAGATGCAGACCCAGAGCATGGCGAAAGACTTTTCTTCGAGAACTCCGGCGGATCTCTGAGATTAAAAAGAGCCGTAGAAATCAAAGCTGCCGTTGAAGAGTTCCCAGATTGCCCGGAGCGTGTACGTGGAAGAGGTTATGAACTTTCCCACTATGTATCCGGCGGAACAAAAGATATTCTGGAAACAGTATTCGGCGCTAAGAGTGGTTCCCTGATCTCAGAACTATCCGCTTCTCAGACAATGTTCAACGCTGTAGGAACTATTATGCTTGGTGCTGGCTGGGGAACAAATGCAGTTACATCTTCACTGGAGCATCCATCTGCACACGATGCAGTTGAGCACTATTGCCAGAGAACCGGACGCGAGTTCCGTGTTGTACCTGCTAACAAAGAGACCGGCGGTCTTGATGTTGACACAATCATGGAATACGTAGATAAAGATACTGTACTGTTAAGCATTATGGCCGCATCTAACATCTCTGGTAACATCATGGATATCAAAGAGATTGTACGCCGTGCAAAAGAGATCAATCCTGAGATCTATATTGTAAGTGATGCTGTACAGCATGCTCCACACTGTGCAATCGACGTAGAAGATTGGGGCGTAGATGTATCTAACTTCGCACCTTACAAGTTCTTTGGCGTACGTGGATGTGGTTTCTGCTATGTATCTGATCGTGTATCAGCATTGCCTCACCACAAACTGACCCACAAGGACAACAGCATCTGGCAGCTTGGTACTCCAACACCAGGAAATTTCGCAGCAATGATGGCTGTTATTGATTATGTATGTGAGATCGGTGCTCACTTTATCGAAAGCACGAACAGGCGTGAATTATATGTAGAAGGTATGCGCCGCATCCACCTTCAGGAGAGAGCTCTTCTCTACCGCTTACTGGAAGGAACTGATGAAGTGCCGGGATTAAGACATATCGACAAGGCTGAAGTATATGTTGATATGGAAGACCTTACATACAAGGATCTGATTGTTGCTATGGGAATCAAAGGTATCGAATTCTCTGACCTGTCCCAGAAATACTTGGAGCACGGTATAACCGTATTCGAGCGTTTGAACACAAGCCCATATTCTAAGAGAATCGTAGAGTCTCTTGGACTTGAAGGAGCAATCCGTGTATCTCCTCTTCACTGCCATGGAAGAGATGATATTGATAAGTTCCTGATTGCTACAAAAGAAATTGCCGATAACGTATAACTCCTCTCGTTTACGTCATATATAGACGACCGAACTGCTGCCTTCCCCACATATAGGGCAGCAGTTCCTTTTTTGGGGACGGGGAAATGAATAGAATGGAGGGTTTAATATGAAACTGACAATACTGGGAACTGGAAATGCTGCTGTATCCGAATGCTACAACACATGTTTTGCCATTTCTGATGAAGGAAGACATTTTCTCATAGATGCAGGCGGCGGAAATAGAATTTTAAAAGTACTGAAAGACACAGGGATCGCAATCACTGATATCCATGACATCTTTGTTACTCATGAACACGTAGATCACGTTCTTGGAATCATCTGGCTGATTCGTATTATCGGACAGAGAATGAATCAGGGGAAATACGATGGGGAACTCAGAATCTACTGCCACAAAGAATTATCTGAGAAGATCCAGGCAATCGCCAATATGACAATTCAGCAGAAAGTCTGCAAACATATGGGGGAGAGGATTCGTTTTGACATTGTTGAGAGCGGCGACCAGCGTGAAGTTCTCGACTGTCCTGTGACTTTCTTTGATATCGCCTCTACCAAAGCGAAACAGTTTGGGTTCACTATGCAATTGAAAAATGGCAAGAAGTTCACTTGCGTTGGGGACGAGCCATATAATGAAGTGAATTATGAATATGTGAAGGGCAGCGATTGGCTTCTCCATGAGGCATTCTGCCTGTTTGGCGAGGCAGATAAGTTCAAGCCTTACGAGAAACATCACAGCACGGTTAAAGAAGCCTGCCAACTGGCTGAAGAACTTGGAGTACCGAATCTGCTTCTGTATCATACGGAAGAAACGCATCTGGCCGAGCGTAAGAAATTGTATACCGAAGAAGGACAGCAGTACTATCATGGGAATCTGTATGTGCCGGATGATCTGGAGACATTCGCACTTTAACGTGACGCATTGGGGACGGGGAAATTGCAATTTCCCCCGTCCCCAATTGGATTTGCCGTGTCCCTTTTTCGATTTGCCGTGTCCCTTTTTAACTTCTACTCCTCCACCAGTTCCACAAATTCCTTCTTCTCGAATTCCTGTATCGAGATATGCTTCTTATTTGGATTCGCATAGACAAACGTCTTATCCACATTCTCCAGATAATTCTGTATCTTGTCGTTGGTCGCGCTGATAATCGCCTGGAATCCAAGCCCCCTGATCAGCGAGATACAACTTGCCACTTTCTCCGCATCCATCTTGGAAAATGCCTCATCCAACACCACCAGCCTTATCGTTGGATTCCTCTGCATCTTCGCCGACTGATTGATCCGATACACCTGCGCGAAACTTGCCAGCAGCGCTACATACAGCGGATTCTGTCCCTCACCGCCGGAGTTCTTCTTAATCATCTTGCCAAGCCCAATGGTCATATCCTTCTCGCCTTTTACAATCTGCTGCATATCGAAGGAGAGATAAGTCCGGTAATCCGCATACTTATCCATATTCTTTTTCGCCTCTTCCAGTTCTTCCTTCGTAGCATTCTCCGGCGGAATGAAGATATTAATCAACTCATTCATCAGATCCCCATATTGATCCTCATGCTCCATCGTAAACATATTCAACTGATTCTCCATTGAATCCGTCAGCTGAGAAGGATGAATCTGCAAGGAATCATCCATGAACATCTTATAATATCTTCCGTCCGCCCCTTTATTCTTCGTAATGACAAACTGATACTTATCCTTACCAAAATCCAATCCACTGATAATCCGATTCAACTCATCCCTGCGCTGGTACGCTTCACGGATCGCACTGCGGATCTTGAATATGAAGTCATCTTTAAAATGCTCTACCGCCGAACGCGCCTGCTCTTTCGCAGATTCCTTGAATGCTTCCAGATCATCGCACTGAAGACTTTCTAATAATTGCTCATAAGGTTCGTTACTACGGATTGCAGTAGAGAATGTCCGGTTCGGATAACTGCGGATGTAACTGCTCCGCTCTTCCACTAACTTCTGATAATTCTGCTCTTCTTCTTCACGCATCGGAGAGAGTTCGGAGATCCTTTGACGCTTAAGATAATCGTAATTTGTAGATTTCTTGCCAGACAAATACTTCTGGAATTCTTGCTCATATGTAGTCATATTCATATCCTGATTTTCTACACTGTCATTCTCCACCAACTCAACTGCCGTATCTGTCCTTGGCATTCCACCAGCATTTGCATTCTGAGCAACACCATCTTCTAATTGTACTTTCAATTTCACTCCAAGTTTTCGCCTCTGCTCCAGCAACGCACTCTCCGCTTGCAAGACTTCCTCACTCAGCCTGTCAATCTCTCTTCGATTCCCCCAGATTCCCTCCTGTACCTTCGTAATCTGGTTCTTTTTCTCATCCTGCTGCCGCGCAAGTTCTCCCTTCTGAAGTTCCCACGCATCCACGGATTCTTCCTTCAATTTACGCATCTTCTCCGTAATCTGCGCTTTCTTTCGCTCCTTCGCAGGCATCTCCTTCACATCTGCCATCCAGCCAAGATAATCTCCAATCGGCTGATTCAACATCTCCAGCTGCATCGTCTTACGGATATCCTCCAGCGTCTCCTGAAGCGGTATCCTCTCATCCTGCAATTTCTGGCATCGCTCCTCCAACTGCCGCACCCGCTGACGCATACTGATCTCGCCAATATACGCACGTCTGGTATAATTCTCCGGATTAATATGCTGCAAACGATAACTGTGATACATCACGCAATCCGGCGTAATTCCGATCCGGCACTCACGGAGTTCTACAATCGTCTCACACTTCATCACATTTCCCAAGAAGAAATCAATATATGCCTGCACATAAGGCTCCTTCGCCCGCACTTCTTCCGCCAGTGACCCCGGACGTACCTGATGCGCCTCTTTTGACACCTTCTCCGTATCCACCACCGCCGCCCGGAAGAACTTCTTCTTATCCATCTCCTCATAGATATCCATCGCAGCCTTGGCATACCCCGGCTCCACCACAAGCAGCAGTTTATGATTGCCCATGTAGCCTTCCACCGCATTCTGCCACCGCTCGTCCTTCACATCCAGAAGATCCGCCATAATCTGCACATTCACGAACTTCCCGCATCGCTCATGCAGACGGTTCCGCAGTTCATATCTCGCCTCTTCCAGTTCCCGCGGATATGCCTTCTTTCCCTGCTTCAGCGCCTTTAACTCCTCCCGCGCCTCTTTCTCTTCTTTCTTTACTTTACGAAGGTCCGCATCCGTCTCCTGCCTCTGCTCTTCCAGTTCCTCTTGAATATCACGGAAACTCTCCATCAAACGTTCCATCTCCTCTTCGGAAATGTCCCCGTCCGCGAATTTCTCGATATCCCATATCGTCTGATTCGGTGTCACATCCTGATTCTTCCATTCCGCCAAGCGCTCCGCCGTTTGCTGCCATCTGACCTTGCTATTCCTAAGTCTCTCCAGCGTCTCATTCAGCGCTCCCAGTTCCGCTTCCAGATTCGAATACCCACTATTAGCAATCCGAAGAATAATCTCCTCGTATTCCTTCTGCAGTGCAGACTGCTCCTCTTCAAGCCGCGCCTTCTGCCCTTCCAGTCCGGCAATCTCCTCCTGCCGGTTCTTCATCTTATCCCGGCACTCCTGAATCTTCGCCTCCAACTGCAGCATTTCCAAACGGTCGATCTGATAGGAGCATAATTCCACTTCCTTACGCTTCTCGTCATATCTCTGATAAATCTCCCGAATCTGCGTAAGTTGGCGAATCTCCTCCAGCGTTTCCTCAATCTTATTGCGCATCCGCCCATACTGCATCACGCTTTCCTGCAAATCCTCAATATGGATGTCCTGCTCCATGCAGATATATTCTTTCACAAAATCTTCCAGCTTAATATTCATGCGAAATGGAATCGCTCTTTTGAACAATCTCGGGAATTTCTCCATATCCAGCCCGCCCAGGTAAATGTCATACAACTGCCGGCGGAATCTCTCATTGCTCGGTCCACAGTAGAACCTCTCCGGCGAAAACGTCCTCTGCAGATACTCGCGCATCTCCATGGTAGTCAGACACCTGCTTTTCGTACGATAAGAATTCTCCAATAACCCGCCCGTATGCCAGAAGAACAGCCTGCTGATCTCATTGGTCGCCGTCTCCACGTCAAACACAACGCCCACGCATTGCTTCTCCTTCGTGTTCGTCTGCTCCAATTCCAGCACGATCGTACTGGAGAAATTCTGATTCCGCAGATACTGAGACTCATTATTCTCACTGATATTCACCATGCCACGGAGATACTCGATCAGCGTCCGGTCCGAATCATCTGCTGCCGCTTTATTAAAGAAGCCACGCCCATCCGTATTGGCATACAGCACGATCTGGATGGCATCAATCACCGTAGACTTCCCGCTTCCGGAATGCCCTGTGAAGAAATTAATCCCCTCATTCAGTGTCAATATCTTCCTATCTATATAATGCCAGTTATTCAGGCATATCTTCGAGAGTGCTTTGAATGGCTGCTTCATCTCCAATGTGATCCTCCTCCCCGAACGTCTCTAACAGTTCCTTAATATCATCGCCCATCAATACCGCATGAATACACGGATAGATGACAAGCCTTGTATGCTCATTCAATTCTTCCAATACATCCAGCGGCTCAATCATCTGATATTTCTTAAGAAGCGCAATAGTACGCCGCATCTCCGTCGGTGACGGTAGACTCGTAAGCACGCGGAACTCCCCCGCCTTCCCATTCACCGCTCCTAATGTCGTCACAATATGGCTGCTCGACGATACATTCGCCATCTGCTCATCGTAAATGAGTTTCAACACGAGCAGATATATGGTTGCAAGCCGTGGCAGTTTCTCACCCCACAACATCTCCTCCTGGATATAGATCACACCCATGTGGGCATTCTCCTTCAATGCAATCCCCGCCACGGCAAAATACGCCCGCAGGAATTCTATATGCTTGCTGCATGTCCGATACTCCGGTACATACTGCATACGCCCTGAACGTCTGTCGAATCTGCGTTCCAGGAGGTAGGTCTGACGATATAAGGTCTGAATTACTTCTGTGACATCCTCCTGCTCCTCCTGGGTTAGTTGTTCAAAATAATCTATCATTGCCATTTTATACCCTCCTGCGCACAAACTTAAGCGCCGGATACTTATATCCAGCTCTCTCAACCATCTCCGTCTCTTCCTCCAGCACCATATATTTACTATTCTTCCTCGTACTATAATCATACGCCAGGATCAATTTCTCAAAATCCTCTTCCTCCGTAATGTCAACCTTCGCCGCATCCATAATCTCATCTTCCATACGGTTCTCGATAAACTCTTCGATCTGCTCCTTACTGTACCGCATCTGAATCCGGTTCAGGCGCAGCACATCTTCCTTATCCAGATCCTCCATCGCCTCATCTGCTGCCATCTGACTGATAAAATCCTTTCGCCCTTTTCTTCTTTTATATAATGATTTCTCCGATAACATTTCCAATAAAGAGAGGTTCATCTTCGCCCCGGTTTCTCGGATAATCTCTTCCCGCTCTTCGCCGGAAGGCGCAGCAGACATCCGGTTCAAAAGCTGTACCACCAGACCTTTCGTATCCGTCTCACCGCTAAGAAGATAGTTAAGCCTTGTCACCGTCGCCCGTACATACTTGGTATGTTCCTTATCCATATTGGAAATGCGGTGCTCAATGTCATCGAATCCCCGCTCGATCAGGTCCAGAAGATCCAGTACGTCATCCTTCGTATCTCCCATCATCTTCGAACGCTTTCTTACCTTCTCTATCCACTCCTCGTTCTCACGCATTTCCCGGATGCATTTCTTAATATCCATCTTATAGATGTAGAAATTATCCGAAGTCTTCAGTATATGGTACTTCTTGCGGACAATCTCTTCTACGTATCCGTCCAAATGCTCTTTTAGCAGATCCCCATAGAACTCCTGATCCAGAAGCCTGCCGAAGAACTTGTCCATGTTGTGAAGCATGTCCTGCAATGCTTTGTTCAGCCGCCTCGTATTCACCAGCGCCGTCCGCAGCATACTTAGGTTCGCCCGAGGGTCATTCTGGAATGAGAAGAGCGTTGCATAGACATTCTGGATATAGATATCCGTCTCTTCCAGGTCTTCGGAATTGATCCTCTCGAATGCCTCGATGAATACCGCCGCATAATCCGGGATGACGATATTCGTCACCAGCGTATTATAATCTTCGATTCTTTTCAGCCACCCCGTCTTCAGAAGCCAATTCAAGATGCGTGAAGATGGTGTTTCCAGCATATCAATCCTGGTCTCACCCTCTTCCCACTGTAATTCAAAACGTTTCTTCGCATTCATGTCGCTTAAAACCTGGATGCACACTTCACGGGTGAGAAAATAATTACTGTATTGGTATTCTTCGTTAATGCACAGAAGTGCTTCTATGTATATCTCCCGGTTCACGGAGCGGAACAGGCTCCAGAAGGTGTCCGGGATCTCTTGGCGTAGCTGCATATGTACTCTCCTCTATTTGTTTGCCCTTATATTTGTTTACCCTTATTCTTGCAACATCACTATCTCTAATCAACAGATTGCCATGTGCTTCTCCAATATTTTCACAAATTCAGCCAGTCCTTCCCTGTCATCCTCATCAAGTGCATGCAAGTTTCCCTTGAAATGGCCCAAGGACAAGTTTTCCATCTTCCATAAGATAGAATCCCACCCAGTTAATATCCGTCAAAGTTTCATTCAAAAGTGCGGATGCATTGGCTAAATTAGAAATTAAGTAAGGCACTTGCCCGATTACTCCCTTTAGCTGTTTACTTAGCAACTTGTATATAGATTTTTTATCAGCAGATTCCATTGCAGAAGTCGTATTCATCATATCAAAACCTTTCTTTTGTCATTCTGATTCATTTTAACACTTTTATAAGGGTATTTCTATAAAATTAAGAATTACAATTTGTCGGATTTCTTGAATTTTATGTCGAAAATTGCTATGATAGAAGAAATTGATTATGGAGGGATTACTCGTGTCTGAAGAATTAAGCGTTGTAAAAGAAGAAAATACCGAAAATAAAATCGTCCCACTCGTGAACAAAACTGCCTCTGATGAGGCTGAAAATAAAGTTGAAGATAACGTTGCTGATAAAGCAAACCAAGCCAAGACTGCTTCCGAAACATCTGAAGTTAATACCCCAGTCCAGTCTGCCGCACCGATTATGGCAGCAGAACCCGCGACAGCAGAACCTGTGACTGAGAGTCCCGCCCCGAATACAGCCGCTGCTCCTGGGTCATCCGACACACACCAGTCCGCTGCAAGCCAGTCCAATAACAACGGATTTGGCGGTAACACTTCACAGAACAACTCCTCTGGCACACAGAAGTCTGCCAGTTTCATAAGATCATCCTATACCAAGGATTCCAGTGACGACTTTGATTTTGACGAAGATGAGGGACCGAAGAGGCATTTCTTCCATTTCCGCTCTAAGGATAACAGTTACTCCAGAGATCAGCTAATCCTGTCCCGCATCAAAGACGAGGATCTTATGGACTATCTCAAATTAGAACAAGAGAGACTGGAATTCTTGCAGCAGGCAAAAGAAGTGAAAGAAAAAAGACTTCTGACTGCATTCCAGTTAACAATCTCATTGGCAGCAATTGTGGCGGTTACTTATCTGCTTAAGGATAATCCGACCATTCTCATAAGCATCTTGTATATTGTCGGAATTATTGCTGCGCTTAATATCTGGAAGAATCCTCGCGATAAGAGCAAAGGGAAGAAATAAATATAACATCAATATCTTACTTTTAACAGAACCGGTGTAATACGTATTATACCGGTTCTTCTATTTTATCCCATTGGGATTAATTTATCTTATCACACCATCATCCCCGCCAGAATCACGCTCGCCACCAAGCCCGCAAATGTAGCGAATAACGCGCCTCCCAGCGTATATCTCGTCTTCGTTACCTTCGCCGTCATATAATATACGCTCATAGTATAGAATATCGTTTCCGTACAAGACATGCTGATCGATGCAATCAGCCCTATGTAAGAATCCGTGCCATATTCCTTGAATACGTCCAATAAAAGCCCGGTTGCAGCAGACGATGAAAACATCTTCACCACCGTAAGCGGCACCAGTTCCCCCGGGAAGCCAATATATTCTGTGAACATCCCTATGACCTCCGACAGGAAATCCAGGAATCCCGATGCACGCAGTATTCCCACCGCCACCATCAGCCCAACCAGGGTTGGCATAATCTTGATTACGGTAAAGAAACCACTCTTCGCACCTTTGATGAATGTGTCATAGACGTTGACCTTCATTAGGATACCGTAACTGACAATTCCAAAGATCACAAGAGGCACGATAAAATCTGTCACATATAATAATAAATTCATACAGTACACCCCCTATCTATGTATATGCATTGGGGACGGAGGAAATTGCAATTTCCCCCGTCCCCAATGCGATTTGCCGTGTCCCCTTTTGGATTTGCCCTGTCCCTTTTTGATGATTCTACTCTTCTACCATCTCATACACCGCAGTTCCAAATGCCGGAAGCCTCAATGTTCCTTCTACTGTCTCCCCTGTATACATCAGTTTCCCCGGTTTCTTCAATACACATTCCACCTCTTCTGCCTGGAAGTTCAGCACGAACAGATACCTCTTCCCGCCATTTTCTCTCATTACCACCTGTACCGTCTCCGGGGCTTCTATGAATTCTCCGAACGGTTCAAGAATTCCCGTATATTCCAATAACTTCTTCACATTCTCTCTGGAGAATGTACTGCCGAAATGGATTGTCCGTCCTTTTCCTGTCTGTTTCTCTGTCACCGCAGCCTTTCCGGCATAATAGCTATTCTCATATACTGCCAGCACTTTCGTATCTTCCAACGTATCCATGATATCATTGAATAGAGGCATCTCTATCCGTTCTCCTCCAAAATCAGCCAGAACCGGCTCCTCTGCCGGACTTGTGAATGTGAAATCTCTGACATCCGATCCCGTAAGTTCCTGAAGAAGCCCCGGCTGTGGCAGCATGACACATCTGCCATTCATATCTTTATACCCGGCACGGCATCCAATAATCAAAGCACCTCCCCGATCCACATAGGATTTTAGAAGAGCAGCCCGTTCTTCGCTCATCAAAGTCGGATGCGGATAGAATATCACCGGATATGCGGCAAGGTCTTCTACCTCACTGTCTTCTTGCAGGTAAATCACATCATAAGGGGTATGATTCAGTTCGGACGCAACAAAGATCTCCTTTTCACTTGCTTTCCAAACTCTCTGATGCCATGCATCCACCTCTATATCCCATTCATTATCATAGTCTTTCACCAGTGCAAATGCCGCCACATTCTTAGCACCACATACTGGATCTAATGTTTTCAACTTCTTATAGAAATCTCGCACCTCTGCAATCTTCCGGTTATCCCTGTTATCATAATCCAGAATTCCATGCCAGTAGATCTCCGTTCCTACCGTACAGGTTCTCCAGCGGAAGAATGAGATATAATCGGCTCCCTGTGCCACACTCTGCATTGCCCAGAGCGTTAACTGTCCCGGTCTTGGCGCCGGTCCCTCCATCCGGGTTGTCCATCCATTTGCTCCTGACTGCTGCTCCATAATTCCGAAATGCGGACAGATAGAGCGCACTTCGTTCAGGTGCATGGTCCATTTGCGGTCATTCAGATCGTCTGCCGTCTCCAGATTCCTATCCAGTCCGAATGCGAAACTTGGATAAGAATCATAGGTATACACATCCAGGCAGTCTTTTTCCATACGGTGATTGTCCACATTCCAGAACATTCCGTTCGTAGTAACGAAATCCTCCGGCTTTTTGTATTTCCGAATAATCTCTGCCTGCATTTTGCAATATCTCAGCATGCTGTCCGAAATGAATCTGTAATAATCCAGGTGCTGATGCGGATTAATTCCCTCATTCAGAACCGTCCGCGGCACATAGATCTGCTCCCAGTCTGTATAAGTCTGGTTCCAGAAAATAGTTCCCCATGCCTCATTCAATTTCTCAAGTGTCCCGTATTTTTTCTGAAGAAATACGCGGAATGCTTCCGAATCTGACTCTGAATAGAATTCACAAGTCTCACAGTTCAGTTCATTATCAATCTGCCATCCAACGATTGCCGGATGTTTGCCATAATGCTCTGCTTCCTTCTCCACGATCCGTGCACTCAACTTCTGATAAATCGGAGAATTATAGTTGTAGTGCCTTCTTCCGCCATGCCGATAAAGCACCCCGTCCTTTCTTGCATTCAACACTTCTGGGTACTTCTCAGTCAGCCACGCAGGAGGCGTTGCCGTCGGTGTTCCGAATATAACCTTCATCTCCTTCTTGCTGCACAGATCCAGGAACTCATCAAAGAAATCAAAAGTAAATACTCCTTCTTCCGGTTCTACTTTATTCCACGCGAATTCTGCAATTCGAATCACCGTGATTCC
The DNA here is from genome assembly GCF_050313795.1 of Bariatricus sp. SGI.154. Taxonomy (NCBI): domain Bacteria; kingdom Bacillati; phylum Bacillota; class Clostridia; order Lachnospirales; family Lachnospiraceae; genus Bariatricus; species Bariatricus sp. SGI.154. The sequence goes on along the minus strand of NZ_JBNPMC010000008.1, from coordinate 39,829 downwards.
TGCTTCCAGCATCCGATCCAGATCCTGCGGCCATAATTCTTTATTCCAATGCTCCGGATAATAGCAAGTTCCCATCGTCATTTTCTGCCACTGATAATTCTGTTTGTGATTCATATTATCTCTCCTTTACTGTCATATCTTTTCTGTATGTTTCTTTCGATATATTTTAGTTTCAGTATATCATACTTTATACTGTCTCTGTACTGGCAAACACATTTTACTTTATTCTTTTACATTAATCTCTCTCACGTTTCTGCAAAAAAATATATTTGCCATACATTTGTCTCATTGAAAATAAATCACAGAACGCATATACTACATTATATAGTCTGTATGATTTTATTGTTGCAGGAATCATAACCCTCTAAGATGTATATGACAAAATTCCCTAATAAATATATAAAAAGCAAAAGAAATGGTGATTATATGACAATGGTATCAAAACATTTTAAAAATCTTATTTCCAGCCATGCTGCCAAAGAAGCGCAGGATTTCAGTCAGGGCAGCATATCCTCTAACATACTGCGGCTCGCTATCCCCATGACATTAGCACAACTAATTAATGTCTTATATAACGTGGTAGACCGCATTTATATCGGTCATATTCCACACACTTCAACACAGGCATTAACCGGAATCGGGCTGGCACTTCCGATCATTACGATCATCACCGCATTCGCTAATCTATTCGGAATGGGAGGGGCACCGCTTTTCTCAATGTCACGAGGTGCTGGGGAAACAAAACGTGCTCAGAAAATCATGGGCAATTCCTTCGCCATGCTCTTACTATCCGGCACAGTTCTGGCTGTTATATGTTATATCTTTAAGCATCCGCTGCTCTATCTCTTTGGCGCCAGTGATATTACTTATCCCTATGCCAATGCATACCTTCGCATCTACCTGCTGGGGACATTATTCGTCATGACGAGCCTTGGCATGAATAACTTCATCAATGCCCAGGGATTTGGCATTACCGGAATGCTGACAGTCTCCATCGGTGCGATCTTGAATCTCCTGCTGGACCCACTGTTCATCTTCGTCTTTCATATGGGAGTCCAGGGTGCTGCGCTGGCAACAATTATCTCCCAGTGCATCTCCTCTATCTGGGTATTACACTTCTTAGTCGGCGATAAAGCAATTATTAAGTTAACTAAGAAATGTATGAGATTACAAATATCTCTAATTAAAGAAATCACTGCTTTAGGTCTTGCAGGATTCATCATGTCCATTACCAATGGCTCCGTACAGATTATCTGCAATGCTACGCTGCAGCGCTATGGAGGCGATCTGTACGTCGGCATCATGACTGTAATTAATTCCGTCCGCGAGATCATAACCATGCCCGTAAGCGGCATGTCCAGCGGTGCCCAACCTGTGATGAGTTTCAACTATGGCGCAAAAGAATATAAACGGGTCAAATCCGCGATCAGTTTTACCACCATATTTTCTATCATATTTACCTTAGCCGCGTGGGCGCTCCTGTTCTTCTTCCCACGCTTCTTCATCCACCTGTTCAACAGTGATCCGGAACTTCTGGAAGCAGGTGTACCTGCCATGAGACTATATTTCTTCGGTATATTCATGATGGCACTCCAATTCGCCGGACAGTCTACCTTCACTGCCCTTGGCAAATACCGGCACGCTGTCTTCTTCTCCCTGTTCCGCAAGGCTATTATCGTCATTCCACTGACCCTGTGGCTCCCGACCATCGCCGGACTCGGAACAAATGGCGTATTCTTAGCAGAGCCCATTTCAAATTTCCTGGGTGGCATAGCATGTTTTGTTACAATGATGATGACCGTGTGGAGGAAACTAGAAGATACACAATAGCAACTTTTCCCTGTCCCTTTTTTCTATTTGCGTCCTAATTATCCCTTCACCTACATATTTATTATAGGAGATAGAATACGAATATCCCAAATGGAGGTTCCTCATATGTTAAATTATCTGTGGGCGGGCATGATATTGCTCGGCATCATCTTCGCTGCCTTTACCGGACGAATGCCGGATATTACGAACGCTGCCATCGACTCCTCCAAAGAGGCCATTACGCTCTGTATCACCATGATGGGAGTCATGTCGTTATGGGTCGGATTGATGGAAATCGCAACAAAAGCAGGAATTATAAGTGCCGCCTCTAAAAAGATCCAGCCAATGATTCGTTTCTTATTTCCTAGCCTTCCAGTTGGTCATCCAGCGGAACAACACATCACGACCAATATGATTGCTAATGTTCTTGGTCTTGGGTGGGCGGCGACTCCGGCAGGTTTAAAAGCAATGGAAGAACTTGGACGGCTGGAAGATGACAGAAGAAAGGGGCGTATGCCAGGACCAGTAAGTAAAAAAGGAATTGCAAGTAATGAGATGTGTACTTTTTTGATCATCAACATCTCGTCTTTGCAGATAATCCCTGTCAATGTCATTGCATATCGGAGTCAGTATGGCAGCGTAAATCCTGCGGCAATTGTGGGAGCCGGCATTATAGCAACGGCAATCAGCACACTTGCCGCTATAATATATTGCAAAATAATGGATCGGGACTAGAACGTTCTAAAAGCCTCCGAAGTAGAAAGTCGTATTTCCACTCCAGAGGCTTTTCTTCATTTCATTCTTAACTTTATATTCTCTTATAAATGCTTTCCACCGGCTTATATAAAACCGCAATTGCAATAATCATGAACACCGCATTAATCGCTGTTGCAGGAATGGATACCACTGATCCCATAAAGGCTGCCGCAAAACCACTTCCAAGTATCATCATCTTAATCGTCCCCATAACCAGTTCAATCAAAATATTCAGGCACCCATAGATCACTGCACAGATGACAGCACTTGTATATTCTTTCGTCTTATTGCCATCCGCCCGCTTTTTCATAATGACAAATATCGCGCCTACAATCAGACATTTGACAATCGTCTCAATAAATACCTGTGGAATATCCTGCATATATCCATTCAAAATATCAAAAATTACCAATCCGACAGTTCCTGATACAGCACCTCTTTTTCCACCCTGAATCAACACTCCCATTACTACAAATATGTGTCCAAAATGTACAAACGGCGTTCCAACTGCTGCCGGAAGCGGTATTCTAAATGACTGAATTCCGAGAAATGTAATCGCTGCAAAAAATGCGGTGATAACCATCGCCTTTACTCTGTCTGTTCCTGTTACATCTGCTCTTGCCATACTGATTCCCATCCTATTATACCCTAACCTTTCCTCTATACTCATTCTTGACCTATAATTTATAATGATCAATCATATAACTGTCAAATATAATACCACCAGAGTGGTTACGCAGAAACAGCCAGTTATTTTATATTTGACCAATCCAGTTCTCTAAATTATTAATTTTTAATATAATGCTTGCTTTTTTGGAATATAGGGTATAATATACACATATAGATAACATAGTTTTCAAAACTACATGTTGTAATTTCAATATATTTTTAGGAGGTATTCATATGGCACGAACAATAGAAGAACACATTAAAGACCCCGGAAGTGCAATCACACATTTCATCGGAATGCTAATGGCGATATTTGCAGCGGTTCCATTGCTAATAAAGGCAGCACATGAACCCAGCCATATATATGTGATATCCATCGCAATCTACACAGCAAGTTTAATATTATTATACGCAGCCAGCACCACTTATCACACGTTCGATAAATCTGATAAGATCAATACAATATTAAAGAAAATCGATCATATGATGATCAGTGTACTTATAGCCGGAAGTTATACTCCGATCTGCTTATTAGTATTGGGCGGCAAGACAGGAATCATTCTCTTAAGCATTGTATGGGGAATCGCCCTTGTCGGCATCCTGATCAAAGCGTTCTGGGTGTATTGTCCGAAATGGGTATCATCCGTACTTTACATCGGCATGGGCTGGACCTGCGTGCTTGCATTCACCCAAATCCTTAATTCCATGTCTCCGGCAGCCTTTGGCTGGCTTCTTGCAGGTGGAATTATCTATACAGTGGGTGGGGTGATATACGCTTTGAAACTTCCACTATTCAACAGCAGACACAAATACTTCGGCAGCCATGAGATTTTCCACCTATTTGTAATGGGCGGAAGCGCTTGCCACTTTATAGTGATGTATGCTTTCATACTTTAATACTACGCATTGGGGACGGGGGAAATTGCAATTTTCCCCCGTCCCCAATTTAATTTGCCGTGTCCCTTTTTGGATTTGCCCTGTCCCCAATGACCTTTTCCTTCTCTTTCCTCTTCATATGCTTGATCGCATACTCACGCTTCATGGCTTCCTGCTTCGTTGCAAATTCCTCATAATAGACCAAAGTTACTGGTCGCCTCGACTTGGTATACTTCGCACCTTTCCCCGCATTATGGGCTTCTATACGTTTCTCTATATCATTCGTCCATCCTGTATACAGACTTCCGTCTCTACATTTTACAATATATGTATAGTTCATATTCTCTCTCTTTACCTCATCTATAATCATTTCAATTATAGACTAATTATAGGATTTTTTCCACAATTATCAAATGGGGACACGGCAAATCCAAAAAGGGACACGGCAAAATGAATCAGGGACGGGGGAAAATGCAATTTTCCCCGTCCCCACTACTCTTCGAGATACTCCACCGGATTTACCGGCTGTCCATCCTTACGCATCTCAAAATACACATTGCATCCTTCAACGCTATAGTACTTCGTCGGCTGGCTCACATAGCCGAGCACGGTCTTAGCCTCTACATAATCTCCAACCTTTACAGGCACTTCCTTTAACTGTCCATAGAACAACTCATAGCCATTTCCGATATCCACATTGACCGTTGTCCCGGTCTCCGCAGTTACATCAATAGACTTCACAATTCCGGTTGTTCCACAGATTACCTGGTCACCTTCGGCTCCGGAAATAATTACTGCCGGATTGTACTTATACTGATCCAGAGTTGAGAAATATACGGTCTTGTCCATACTATAACTCATAAGAATCGTGCCATTCACCGGCCATAACAGTTTGCTGTCTTCGCTAAAATTAATAGAAGCACTGTTTCCTGCTGTGCTCTGGGCTCCGGCTGCGCCAGCTGTACCTGCCGTCCCATCCGTCTGGTTGTCCGTCTGATTCTGCTCATCTTCTGCCGGGGACTCATTCTGGTTACTTACCACCAGGTTATTCGCCTCTTCTGCCGGTTCCTCTACCTTCTTATCTTCTGTTTCATTCGTCTCTTCGGCCCGCGCAAGCTGTTCTTTCTGTTGTGTCTTTTTGTAGTCATTGAATGTATATGTTCCAACTATTGCGATTGCTGCCACAAAGCACAATACTGCTGCAACGGTAGCGCCCTTCTTTTTTTGTGAAGGTTTTTGCCTTTGATTCATCTTATCACCACCTCTGACTATATTTTTGCCAGATAGTGATAGACTTATTCCGTGTCAACTAATATTTCTGCGACTTCTTTCATCTCAGTTCCCTCAAAGAAATATTGCAGGATATCCTCATACGTTTTGCCGTCTTTTGCCATCTGATTAGCAGTATACTGGCTCATCCCCAACCCATGTCCGATTCCACATGTCGTAATCCTCATCTTCCCATTATAACGCTGCAATGTAAAGCAACTTGATGCAAGTCCATATGTATCACGAAACTCTTCACCACTGATATTCTCCTGCCCTATTCTGACGTTCAAGACATATCCCGCCGTATCCGTCGCCGTAACTTCAGCATCCATATCATCAACCGTCATCGTCTGGATCTGTTTCTTGGCTTCAATATCCTGAGGACAATCTACAATCTTAAGATAAGGATAATCCTCACTTCCAAGAACTTCTTTTCCATCCCTCGTACAGCCATTGCTCAACCGGAAGAATGGCGTCATCGCCAGTTCTTCTCCATACAGAAGCACCTGCCCCTCCGTCTCACTCCAGACATCTTCCAACTTATGATAATATTTTGAATATTTGCTCCCCCAGGCATCTTCCATCTGCTTCTTGGTCCAGAAATCCCCTTCCAGTACGGTATCGCTCCCCGTCTCCTTAATCTTTTTATAGATATCTGTACGCACCAGCACCGCCTGCGCCTTCAGCGTTTCCTTCTCATAAGAAGCCGGGATTTCTTTCGCCAGAAGCCCGATACAGTATTCCTCAATCGGCATCTCGACGATGGTTCCTGCGTCTGTGTCCGCATTTCCACCATCCCCGCCACTGTCTTGCGTCCCATCTCCATCTGTGTTTCCACCATTTCCACCATCAATCCGCACTTTCATATACGTCCCGTCCACATGAGAATACGTCGTAATGCTTGGACCATTTAAAAATACGGTAACCACATAAGGCAATAATATGATAATAATGAGATAACATCCTAATTTCTTCAACTTCTGCCGCATAAAAATACCCTCCCATACACTGTATGGAAGGGTTGTATTTTTTATTCTTCTCTCTGCAAAATATTTTCTTTTCGCAAAATATTTCCACAATACTTCTGCGTCTTATTCTGCCTTTACCTCAACGTTAATCTTCTCCAGTTTCCAGATATCCTCTACATATTCCTCGATCGTTCTGTCTGAAGAGAACTTGCCGCAGCAAGCAGTATTAAGAAGTGCCATCTTCGCCCATCTGTCTTTATCATGATAAGCCTCTTCTACCTTCTCCTGTGCGTCTGCGTAAGCGCGGAAATCTTTCAGAATAAAGTACACATCTGCACGGTTGCCACCCTTTGCATTCAATAAGGAATCGTACAGATCACGGTACATCTCTGTGTTGCCATTTGCATAAGTACCGTCTACCAACTGATCTACGACTCTGCGTACATCCTGATCGTTGTTGTAGATCTCCCATGGATTGTATCCTCCATTCTGCTCGTAGTTAATAACTTCGTCAGAACTTAATCCGAAGATAAATGCATTCTCAATACCCACTTCTTCTACGATCTCAACGTTCGCTCCGTCCATAGTACCAAGTGTCGGCGCACCGTTCAGCATGAACTTCATGTTACCTGTACCGGATGCTTCCTTAGAAGCGGTAGAGATCTGCTCGCTGACATCTGCTGCCGCAAAGATCCACTCTGCATTAGATACACGGTAATCTTCGATAAATACAACTTTCAGTTTGCCATTGATGCTGCGGTCATTGTTAATTACATCTGCAACAGAGTTAATCAGTTTGATGATCTCTTTTGCACGGATGTAACCTGCGGATGCCTTAGCACCGAAGATAAATGTTCTTGGGAAGAAGTTCTTCTCCGGATGCTCTTTGATCTGGTTGTACAGATACATTACATGCAGGATGTTCAGTAACTGACGCTTGTACTCATGCAGACGCTTCACCTGTACGTCGAAGATAGATCTTGGGTCAACTTCGATTCCATTATGCTCAAGGATGTATTTTGCCAGACGCTCTTTGTTCCGGAACTTAATATCCATGAATTCTTTCTGTGCTTCTTTATCATCAGCATATTTCTTAAGTCCGGACATCAGAGACAGATCTGTAATCCAGTCTTTTGTACCAAGTTTGTCTGTTACCCAGTCAGCTAGCAGCGGATTGCCGTGCATCAGGAAACGTCTCTGTGTGATACCATTGGTCTTGTTGTTGAACTTCTGAGGCATCATCTGATAGAAGTCTCTTAATTCCTGATTCTTCAGAATCTCTGTGTGAAGCCTTGCAACACCATTTACAGAGTAGCCTGCTATGATTGCAAGATGTGCCATCTTCACCTGTCCATCTCTTAAGATTGCCATCTTCTTAACTTTGTTCTCATCTCCCGGATAAATCTTACGTACCTGCTCGATGAATCTGCGGTCGATCTCCTGGATGATCTGGTATACACGAGGAAGCAGTCTTGAGAACAGGTCGATTGGCCATTTTTCAAGCGCCTCTGCCATGATGGTATGGTTGGTGTATGCACATACTTTTGTTGTGATCTCCCATGCTTCATCCCATCCAAGACCTTCTTCGTCTAAGAGAATACGCATTAACTCTGCTACGGCTACAGTCGGATGCGTATCGTTCATCTGAACAGTCATCTTCTCATATAATTTATGGATATCGTCATGTTTTCTCTTATATTTTGCAACTGCTGCCTGAAGACTTGCAGATACGAAGAAATACTGCTGTTTCAGTCTTAATTCTTTTCCTGCGTAGTGGTTATCATTAGGATACAGTACTTCTACGATATTCTTCGCAAGGTTCTGCTGCTCAACCGCTTTGTGGTAATCACCACGGTCAAATGACTCTAACTGGAAGTCTACGATTGGCTCAGCATCCCAGATACGCAAGGTATTAACCACATGGTTATTGTATCCTACGATCGGGTAATCATACGGAATTGCCATAACGGATTCGTAGTTCTCCTGTTTGAAACGGATATCTCCTGTCTCATTATCATACTCAACACGAATATTACCGCCAAAACGTACTTCTTTTGCATATTCCGGTCTTCTAAGTTCGAATGGATTGCCATGTTTCAGCCAGTTATCCGGCTTCTCTACCTGATAGCCATCCTGGATCTTCTGCTTGAACATACCGTAGCGGTAACGGATACCACATCCGTATGCAGCATATCCCAGTGATGCCAGTGAATCCAGGAAACAAGCTGCCAGACGACCAAGACCACCATTACCAAGTGCCGGATCCGGTTCCTGATCCTCGATCAAGTTCAGGTTGATTCCCATCTCGTCCAGTGCTTCTTTCACTTCTGTGTAAGCAGTCATGTTGATCAGGTTGTTTCCAAGTGCTCTACCCATCAAGAACTCCATGGACATATAGTAGACGATCTTCGGATCATCCTTCTCATACTGCTTCTGTGTTGCAATCCAGTCATCAATGATTGCTTCTTTTACAGCGTAGGATACTGCCTGATACAGTTCCTGCTGTGATGCTTCTTCAATCTCCTTACGGAACAGATGCTTTACATTCTGCTTTACTTCTTTTTTAAATGCTTCTTTCGCAAATCTCGGATTATACATAATTCCCTTCTCTCCTTATTCTTGAACGTGGCTACTTTCTCTCTACTCCTAGTGTTACCTTCTCACCGTTGATCTTCCACTCTTTCACATATCCTGCCGGTGCGGTCTTGGTAACCTTAAGTGCGAGTGTCTCATCTCCGATGGTATCTGCATTTGCTGCAAATATTGTCTCGGCTTTCTCCGTTCCTTCATAAGTGATCTCAATCTTATCCATCACTTCGAAGCCTGCTTCCTTACGCATGGTCTGTACCTTGCTGATGATCTCACGTACAAAACCTTCCTCCAGAAGTTCTTCTGACAGGTTCGTATCCAGAACAACCGTGATACCGTTATCATTCTCAGATACATAGCCTTCCATCTGTGCGCTTTCAATCAGCAGATCCTCACGGAACAGAGTAATCTCCTGTCCATTTATATCTAACTTCAGGGCATCCGTAGCATTTAACTCATCCATTGCTGCATTTCCATCGATGTCACTAAGCGCTGCTTTAATGCCTCCTAACATTTTACCATATTTTGGTCCGACTGTCTTTAGTTGAGGTTTGAAAGAATATGACGTAAAATCGCAAACTTCTTGTGTAAATGTCATAGTTTTTACGTTCAATTCGTCTTCTACAATCTCCTGATAGAACTCTGGCAATTCAAAATCAGCCTTTACATACATCTGTCCGATTGGCTGACGGTTCTTGATGTTTGCTGTGTTTCTGCAGGCACGTCCCATCACAACCAGTTTCAGGACTTTGTCCATATTAGACTCCAGTTCCGCGTCGATATAAGCATCATTTGCAACTGGGAAGTCGCATAAGTGGATACTCTCCGGAGCATCTGCATTGATGCTTCTTACCAGATTCTGGTAGATGTCTTCTGTCATAAACGGAATCATAGGCGCTGCAGTCTTGCTGATCTCTACAAGTGCTGTGTAAAGTGTCATGTAAGCATTGATCTTATCCTGCTCCATTCCCTTTGCCCAGAAACGTTCACGGCTTCTTCTTACATACCAGTTACTCATATCATCCACGAAATCCTGAAGCGCCCTTGCCGCCTCTGGGATTCTATAGTTTGCCAGGTTATCATCTACCGCTTTGATGACAGTATTCAGTTTGGACAGAAGCCATTTGTCCATAACGGATAATTTATCATATTCTAATGCATACTTGGTCGCATCGAATTCGTCAATGTTCGCATACAGTACGAAGAATGCATAGGTATTCCACAGGGTTCCCATGAATTTACGCTGTCCCTCGGTAACTGCCTTGCCATGGAAACGATTCGGAAGCCATGGTGCGCTATTCACATAGAAATACCATCTGATCGCATCAGCGCCGTATTTCTCCAGTGCATCAAACGGGTCGACCGCATTTCCCTTAGACTTACTCATCTTCTGACCATTCTCATCCTGAACGTGGCCAAGAACGATAACGTTCTTATATGGCGCCTTGTTGAAGATCAGTGTTGAGATCGCCAGCAGTGAATAGAACCATCCACGGGTCTGGTCAACAGCTTCGGAGATGAAATCTGCCGGGAACTGCTTCTCGAATAATTCCTGATTCTCAAATGGATAGTGGTGCTGTGCAAATGGCATAGAACCGCTGTCAAACCAGCAGTCGATAACCTCTGGCACACGGTGCATTTCCTTGCCGCAGATCGGACACTTAATCGTCACTTCGTCAATATACGGACGGTGCAGTTCGATATCATCCGGACAGTTGTCGGACATCTCCTTCAACTCTGCGATACTTCCGATGGAATGCTGGTGTCCGCATTCACACTCCCAGATATTCAGCGGAGTTCCCCAGTAACGGTTACGGCTGATGCCCCAGTCCTGAACATTCTCAAGCCAGTCACCGAAACGTCCCTTACCGATACTCTCAGGAATCCAGTTGATCGTATTATTATTTGCAATCAAATCATCTTTCACATCGGTCATCTTGATGAACCATGACTCGCGTGCATAGTAGATCAGCGGTGTGTCGCATCGCCAACAGTGCGGATAACTATGCTCGAAGTTCGGAGCCTCGAAAAGGAGTCCTCTCGCTTCCAGATCCTTCAGTACTTCCGGGTCTGCCTTCTTAACGAATAGTCCGGCAAATGGCGTTGTCTCGCCCATGTTCCCCTTCTCATCTACCAACTGAACGAACGGCATGTCGTATTTGCGGCCTACCTTGGCATCATCCTCACCAAATGCAGGTGCAATATGAACAACACCAGTACCATCTGTCAGTGTTACATAAGAATCGCATGTGATGAAGAATGCTTTCTTATTCTGCTTCGCTGCGCAGTCAGCTGCACACTGGTATAATGGCTCATATTCTTTGTATTCCAGATCCTGTCCTTTATAAGTCTCAAGGATCTCATAAGCCGGCTTTCCTGCTTCCGCATCAGCCAATTTGCCAAGTACGGTATCCAGAAGCGCAGTTGCCATATAATAGGTATATCCGTCTGCTGCCTTTACCTTTGCATATTCCTCTTTCGGGTTCACGCAAAGACCGATATTAGACGGCAATGTCCAAGGCGTGGTTGTCCATGCCAGGAAATATGCATCCTCGCCAATCACCTTGAAACGTACGATTGCAGAACGCTCCTTAACATCCTTGTAGCCCTGTGCCACTTCCTGTGCGGAAAGCGGAGTTCCACAACGCGGGCAGTAAGGAACAATCTTGAATCCCTTGTACAGAAGACCCTTGTCCCAGATCTTCTTAAGCGCCCACCACTCAGACTCGATAAAGTCATTGTGATAGGTTACATATGGGTTCTCCATATCAGCCCAGAATCCAACTGTGCCGGAGAAATCCTCCCACATTCCTTTGTACTTCCATACACTCTCTTTACATTTGTCAATGAAAGGCTCCAGACCATATTCCTCAATCTGATCCTTGCCATCTAATCCAAGTGCCTTCTCAACTTCCAACTCAACCGGCAGACCGTGGGTATCCCATCCGGCCTTTCTTGGAACTTCGTAACCCTTCATTGTACGGTATCTTGGGATCATATCCTTGATAACACGAGTCAGCACGTGACCGATGTGCGGCTTGCCATTGGCAGTCGGCGGTCCGTCGTAGAACATATACATCTCGCTGCCCTCGCGATCCTTCATACTCTTCTCAAAGATATGGTTCTCATCCCAGAACTTCTCAGTTGCTTTTTCTCTGTCCACAAAATTAAGATCTGTGGAAACCTTCTTATACATACGAAAACCTCCTTCGTCGGTTTTTGGGGATGGGGGAAATTGCAATTTCCCCCGTCCCAAACTAAATTTGCCCTGTCCCTTTTTGAATTTGCCCTGTCCCCAGTGCATTTTAGGACAAAAAAAACTTCCGTCCAGAATAGGACGAAAGCTACGCTTACGTTTATAAACCACCTAAACATACTATCATATGTCTTCCCTGTAACGGGGGAACTCCGTCAGCATCTACTCGATCTTATACTCCATCTTTCGACAACTGCAACTCGGAAGTGATATTCAAGTGTACCTTACTCGCACCAGGCTTGCACCATCCCCGGCTCGCTGCGCCTTTCTGATATACTCTACTGTCTTCGTCAGCATCTTTTTCATATGCGGTTCTATTATAGTAAAAAAGCCCCTGAGTAGTCAAGGACTTTTTTCACAATGATTCTTTTTATTTTTCGGCGGATTGCCTATTTATCTCCGCCTTTTCCGTTTCCTTACAATTATCGCTCTCACAAACATGAGCACCAGCACCACGAGTATAAGCCCCGCAACGCCAATCACAATTTTCTCCACCTTCGTCTTTCCGCCAAACAAGCCTGTCGCCTCAGCCTCGCCATTACCTCCGGCACCTTCCGACTTGCCATCATCCTTACCAACAACAGACTTCAACTGCGCCGAATGCTCCTCTATATACGACTGACTCAGCACCGCCCTCGCAGTCCCCACGAGGTTTCCTTTATAGCGATACTCAAGTGTTGCTCCACTGCTTGTTCCCCCATCAGGAACAAGTTCCATCTTCAGATCCTCGAACGCCACACCATTAGGCAGTACAACATATCCCTCGTTCACATTATTACTACCCGCCTCTGTGTCAATCCCTGCGCCAAGAATCTCCGCCACATCCTCAGACTTCTCATTCTCCGCCACAGACACCCTGCTAAAATTAGCGAACGCATACTCCAGCAGATTCCTAGTGTCCGGATAGATATTCACTCCGTGGGTACGAAGCACCACACATACCAACTGCATACTGCCATTATCCGCCATAGTAATCAGCGTAGACAGCGCATCAGAAGTATAGCCCGTCTTTCCGCCAATCGCATACTCATAATAGTTCGAATTCCCCGGAATCAGCATCTTGTGCTTCTGCTGAAATACATGCTCTTCCGTAGTCTCCGATGCCGGAATCTTATACTCAAGCGTCTGCACAATCTGGAAGAACTCCGGATGCTTGAACAACTCACACCCAATCAGCGCCATATCTCTGGCACAGGTATAATGCTCCGGATCATGCAGTCCATTCGTATTCACGAAGTTCGAATTCTCACCACCCAGTTCCTTACACCGGGTATTCATCCGCTCGATAAACCAGTTATAATCATGCCCTGCATTCACGCCCACATTCTCTCCAACCGCATACGCAGCCTCATTCGCCGAAGCAAGAAGCGTCGCATACAAAGCCTGTTCCAGCGTGATCTGATTCCCCTCTTTCAAGCCCACAGAAGAATCTCCCGGCTGCATAAATGCCACACAATCATGGGAGAATGTAACCGGATCCGTAAGGCTTCCATTCTCAAATGCCACCAGCGCCGTCAGAACCTTCGTAATACTTGCCGGATAATGGTGGTCGTCAATATTCTTCGCATAGAGAATCGCTCCCGATCCCACATCCATCACAATCGCCGCCTCGCCATAAGTCCCCGGTCCCTGAGGCCATCCTTCGATCTCATTAGACTGAACCGGCATCTGATAGACCGTATCCAGTTCCTTCTGTGCCTTCTCCTCCTCAGTCAGTTCCTCATTCGTATTCTCCACTTCAGCGGCGAATACGGTCATATCCATACTAGCACCTATGCATGCCAGTAATAAAAGAACTGCCAGCCTTCGTCTCATTTCAGTTCCCACATTAATACAATAATTCCTGAATATACTTTTTGTTCGCCTCAAAATCAATCTCCAGCACCGCCATTCCTTCATAATTAACATCTGTATACGTTCCATCCTGAGGGACACCAGCCTGCTGCATCTTAAGGTTATCCACCGCCAACACTTTCTTCGCTATATCATAGATCTCTGTCACACTCATATTTGTGCTTACGTGATTTAGGCAGAAATTAATCAACGGAAGTATCGTTGTCGGATCCTTCTCTTCCATTACTTTACGATAGATGCCATACATAACACTTCTCTGTCTTCTCGTTCTCTCGAAATCATTACCAAGCGTTCGGTTTCTCGCATGTGCAAGCGCCTGAGAACCAGTAAGCGTTACATCTCCCGACTGAATATCCGGCATACCATGTTCGCGATAATACTCCGCTTCCTCTTCGCTGATATAAACCTTCACTCCGCCGATCTCATCGATAATACTAACCAGATTCTCGAAGTCAATCGTAACATAATTCTGAATATCCAGATCATATGTCTTATTCAATGTATTAATCGTAAGCCCTACACCACCATAAGCATAAGTATGTCCCAGCCTGCTCTTTCCATACCCGTCAATATCTACCAGTGAATCACGTAGAAATGAGAGTGCCGTAGATTTGCCGTCTTTTTCATTAAACGAGACCATCATCATACTGTCAGAACGTCCCATATCTGAATTCGGATCCCTGGAATCCGTACCAACCAGCAAGACATTGAACACCTGGTCATCCTTCGGATCCTCCTTTGCAATCTTAACCGACTTCGCCTTCGGATCCACCTCATCCGCCGGCACAACGCCAACTTTATTGCTATAAAGTTTCCATATGATTGATCCATAGATGCCCACAATCAACAATATAATTGCCAATATGATAATTCCTACAATTTTCCGCTTCTTGTGCTTTCGAAAAAACTTCATCGCCCGTACCTCCTTAATCTTTAATCACTCTGCCATCCTTATCCTGAGAACCTTTCTCGGCATTCTTATAATGCCCATAAGATCCATAACGCCCATAACTGCCATAACTACTATAACGCTTATATCCATAACCATAACCGTAGCCATATCCATAGCCTCTGCTGCGGCTCGAATTATCTCCGTTAAATACATATCCAATGATATGGATTCCACTCATAGCAAGCGCCTGCACTCCCTCACGTATCTGCCGCATCTTCGTGTAATCATACCGAATCACATAGACTGCCGCATCCACGTATTTCGCCAGGACAGGAGCATCCGCCAGAAGGCCGGACGGCGCAGTATCCAGTACCACGAGATCCGCCTGCTTCTTCAGCACCTGAATCAGTGCCTGCATACTCTTCGTCCCGAGAAGTTTCGTATTCTCACCATCATCCTCTCCGCCATAGAGAACCTGAAGTTCTCCCGATGACAATTCAATCGGAACCAAAGCATCCTTAAGAGTTGCCTGCTTCTTAAGAACTGCTCCTAATCCAGGATGCTTCTCCTGTTCATTCATAACACCTGCAACCGAAGGATTCCTCATATCGCAATCCACCAGGATCACTTTCTTGCCCTGCTTTGCGATCGAGATCGCGAGATTCGCTGCCAGGGTCGTCTTTCCTTCTCCCGGAATCGAACTGGTGACCAGAAGCGTCTTATACTTCTTCTCAGCCATCTCCTTCATTACTTTAATTCGGATCTTGCGGATTGCCTCCACATATCCCTGGGAGATCCTGTCATTCAGCAGACTAAGCGAATTATTGAAAGTCGCCTTCTTCCTCTTCTTCGTACGGATATAAGGAACACTTCCGCAATCCATCAGATTCAACTGCTTCTTTAACTCCTTCTTCGACTTGACAGTCCTTCGAGTCAGCGCATAGACCATCATAATCGCGAACCCTATGACCGCTCCCTTTAATGCCCCCCTCTTATAGGAGCCCCGGATCACTTCCACGCGCTTCGTATCCGATGGAATGCCCGTCTCATCCAAAACCGTAAGTTTCGTCTCTCCTACTACGAACTCAGCAACCTTAGGGTAATTCTCAAGCACCGATGTCAGTACATTATATGCCATCTGCGGATCATTCCCCGATACAGATATCGTCAGAAGGTTCGTCCCTTCATCCGCCTCAGCATCAATACTGCCCGGCACAGACTCCAGCCCCAGATCCTCGGCCACGACATCACCGAGCACTCCGCTGGTCAGAATATACGGGAATACCTGTGCCATATCCTGGGCCGAACTTCCCGTAGCCGATGTTACTGATACCGTAGCCGATGCCACATAATTCGCCACATAATTCGTTGTAACCGAGAAATAAGACTTCACCGCGAATATCAGCGCCAAGCCTACAACAAGCCACCATAATTTTATCACGCCATGATAAAAATCCAGCAAAAATTCCGTAATATCGATTAATTCCGGTTCTGCCTGTGATTCTCTTCCAGATGTCTCTTTATAATCGTCCATAAGCCCTATCTTCCTTTATTCTTACTATAATTGCCATAACGTCCATATTTCCCGTATTTCCCATAATATCCGCCAACCGAACTGTCTGCTACATTGGAAAATGTCTGAACACCGTTCAATACAACTCCCAGTATCTTCGCATGATTATCACGGAAATCATCCATAATATCGTTAATATCCTCAGCCAGCATATAATTCTGCCTTACAACCATAAGAACTGCATCCGCGCTCTGTGCAAATACCTGCGCATCTCCCAGCAATCCTGCCGGGGGCGTATCGATGATCACATAATCCGAATATTTCCTGCAAGCTTTCATCAGCCTCGGCAGTTTATCCGTCTGAAGCATCTCCGTGGACGAAGAATAGCAATTCCTTCCGCCAAGGAAGAACAGATGCTGCCGCTCCCCCTTCACCAATACATCCGTCAAGACTCCTGATCCCTTCAAGAACTCTCCCAACTCATTCTTCTCTTCCAATTCAAGACCAAAGATCAGAAACTGAGAAGGTCTTCGGATATCACCATCTATCAAGATAACTCTCTTGCCTTGCTCCGACAGGCTGATGGCCAGGTTCGCCGCAACCGTAGACTTTCCCTCATTCTCAGATACACTGGTAATAACCAATATCTTACGCTCATCTTTCGCCATCTGATATTCCACCTTCGCAGCCAGTTTCTTATAACTCTCTACGAACGGGAAACTTGCAATCGGATTATCTACAAGGATCGCCGACTTCTTATGGCTGATCAATTGCCGGATCGTCTTATATTTATACTCATAACTGATTGCCCCCAGACTTCTGGCATCCAGTTTCCTTTCAATCTCCTTCTCCTGCTTCACTGAATTACGCATATAGGATAACAGTCCGAACAGGATTATGCACACTGCCGCACCTCCCAGGAAACCCTTCTTCACAGACTCCCTTACATTCAACGGATTCTCCGCCGCATACGGAATCTTCGGCTCCTCCAGGACATCCATCACCGCATTTCCAACCGTATACAGTGATACTTCCGTATAATGGTCCATGATGGTACGGATGATATCGATGGATTCCTTCGGCGTATCTGCCGTCACACTTAAGACCAGCATATTCGTGCCTTCCAGCACCTCCGTACTAATATCCGCATCTATCTCATCTACCTTCAGTTTGTCACAGATCGTCTTCTCCATGACACTGCTCTTCAATATCTTCTCGAATGTCTGCGCCATGGTATTGGCAGAACTTAAGTTACTGTAAGTATTATTACTTCCCTTCGAGCCAACTACAAAGGTCGTCATAGTCGTATACTCCGGAACATACTGCACATTCACCACTACATAAGCAATCATAGCCGCAGCAATCGCTCCCAGAAGTATACACCACCAATTAATCAAGATATCATGAATCAGGGTAAATAGTTCGATCTCCGTATTCACCATCTCTGGCACGTCATTTCTGTTACTCTCCGTCCTGCTCATCTTGCTCCCCCTCCACTACAACAAATAACTTCGTAACTGCCGTAGGCGCACCTTCTGCCGTATAGGTATACTCTACAGAATAGACTCCCGGCGTAGCATAATCCACATTCGAAGCAACTCCAATCGCTTCCTGCGTGCCAGCCAGCATCTCTCCGTCATTCTCATAAGTATACTCTGTTCCATTCTTCTCAATCCCCTTGAGATACGCCATCGGATCAATCGCCTGGTTCACAGATGTATATACAATATATTCCGACAGCAGCGGATACTCCTTATAACGCTCCTGCCGATCTGAGGAATCTACAATCGTCATCTCCACCGGTACCGTACGGACATCACCCGCACTATTGCTGACCTGCAGCGTCACAGGATAAGTCCCCGTCTGCACACCATAGAAACTGTTGTCCATAATCGTTCTGATCTGACTCGTCAAGTCTCCATCCAGGCAATCCTCTGCGGTTAAGGACGCTGACAGATCCGCCTCATCCAACTCCGTCAGAGCAACCCTAAGTGGCTGGGTCATATGGATCTTCGGCGACGTATAATCCGTATACTCTACCGTACGTTCCAGCGTTCCCACCTGGTTCGCCTTGTCGAACACCACATATGTAACTGTACGCTTGCCATTAATAAAATGTGACATCGACGCAATACGGATCGACTTGGTAATGTCTCCATCCCGGTTGTCCTTTGCCTTCACTCCTTCCAGCAGTACGGATTCTTCATCTTCTACACTGACAGATACCGTGTCCTCCTTGCAAGTAATAACCGGAGGCGTATGATCCTCCACCATCTTGGACTTCACAACATACCCGATACACCCGGCACATGCCAGCACGAATATAATACATATGATTCTTCTAAGCCTTCTCATGAAACTTCTCCTTTACTCATAACTGGAAAACGGAATCGGCTCCAGTTTCAATATTGGTTTATTACAGCAGATTCTGGCCGGATTATACTGGAATAGCACATCACAATTCTTCTTCGTATATTCCGCACACAATTCCTCATAAGCATCCAGTAGATACGGAGTTCTGCGAAACGGACTGTGCGCATCACTGGCTACTACCGATACCAGATTATGTCTTAGCAGACGATACGCCGTCTCCTGTGCATTCCGACCGAATCTTCCCAGGAAACTACCCTTATTCACCTGAATGACATACCCTCTCTTCCTCCACTGGTATACAATCTGAGGGTTGTCCTGAACGAACTCATATCTCTCGACATGCGCTACCACCGGCTTCGCTCCCACCGCCCTTACTCTTCTTAACAAGTCTGTTGCAAAGTCCGGATCTTCATCAAAAGAGAACTCCATCAGAATATACCTGCTCTGATTCAGTGGCATAATCTTCCCATCCACAATCAACTCCGGGAGATCATAAGTCCCGAAGGCTTCCGCCCCCGGGCACAGCCTGATGGGAATCCCTTCCTCCTGAATCGCACGGACCGCAGTCTGGAATGTCTTAATATAGGCATCCCCGAAATAATTGTCAAATATACCCGGAAGATTGCAGTGGGGAGTCGCAACTATCGCCGTCACCCCGATATCCGCTGCCATACTCGCCATCTCCAACGTATCATATATATCTTCTGCTCCATCATCAATACCCGGAAGTATATGGGTATGTATATCTATCATCTCATCATCCTCTGCCAACACAATATTATATTATTATATCATATTTCACTCAACCTGTACACGCTCCGCCAGGAATTCCCATAAGTACTTCCAAAAGCATAGCCAAATACGCCGCCCACAGTTCTGCTAGAAATCCATCGCCATCTTGCCAGCCTCTTCCTCATCCAGTTCCGTAATCCGTGTATCCATTACCCGGTAGACTCTCTGGCACATATTCAATACACTCGGCCGGTGAGTAGTTACAATACATGTCTTATTAGGTTTCTGACTGATAATATTTCTCAACACTCTCCGTTCTGTCGTCACATCCAGGGCCGAAGTCGCCTCATCCAGAAGCAGAACCGGCGCGTCCCGAAGCACTGCCCTGGCAATCGCAATACGCTGCGCCTGCCCTTCCGACAATCCTCGTCCACGTTCTCCTACATTGCTGTTGAATGTATCCGGCAATTTCTCCACAAAATCCCATGCACAAGATATCTTCAGCGCCTCTACAATCTCCTCATCCGTCGCATCTTCCTTCACCATACGCATATTCTCCGCAATCGTCCCCGACAGAATCGTATTACCCTGTGGCACATATGCGAACAGATGCCTGGTCTCTGCATTCATAGCAACCTCATATCCATTGGAACCGATCATAACAGCCTGTCCCTCTTCCGGACGGATTAACCCCAGGATCAGACGTATCATCGTCGTCTTGCCCTCTCCGGACGGTCCCACCAACGCCACGATCTCACCCGGACACGCTTTGAATGCAGAACCCGTAATCACCTTCGTCCCCTCAACATAAGAGAATTCCACATCTCTCATTCGGACTTCGAAGCCATCTGCCGCCAGCGCATCCAACTCTTTACTCTCAGGAATATGAACCTCCTTCGGAAGTTCTACCAGTTCCCTGATACGGTGCGCTGATACCGAACTGTTCAGGAAGGACGGAATAATCGACACTACGTTATTAAATGCCCCCGACAGATTGCTCCTCTGCTGTAAGAATAGCGTCATCGTACCATAAGTAATATCATGGGT
Organism: Bariatricus sp. SGI.154; assembly: GCF_050313795.1. Taxonomy (NCBI): domain Bacteria; kingdom Bacillati; phylum Bacillota; class Clostridia; order Lachnospirales; family Lachnospiraceae; genus Bariatricus; species Bariatricus sp. SGI.154. The sequence continues at coordinate 19,226 of NZ_JBNPMC010000008.1, read as the reverse complement.
CCACAGCCGAAACAGGCAATAGCCAAATGCAATAAACTGCACCAGATTCCCCATAACTGACAGCAGAATATTCGTCTTAATCGTGAACATATTGTATTTCAGGCTAACATCCTTGAACTTTCCCTGCCACCAGCGCATCTTCTTACTATAATAAGGCGCAATTCCAAAAGACTTAATCGTGTCAAAATTATAGAAAGCCTCCACCTCAAAGGTCATAAGATTACTACTCATCTCCCGGACCTTCTTACTGTAATCCCTCTGCTTCTTAATCATGAACCGCGACATCAGCAGCATAAAAGGCGCACTGCCAAGCGCGATCACAGCCATGATCCAGTCATAGTGCAGGATCACAAGGAATGTTGCGATAAAATTATACACAGCAATAATAATCGTAGGCAGCCAGCTGATCGCATTCCCACTAACCGTTCCAATATCCCCATTGAACCGATTCAGGACATCTCCATTCGAATACTTGTTAATCGCCATCCAGTCCGCATCCACAATCTTATCAAATATATCCGCCTGGATATCATTATTAATGTAGATACTAAGTTTCGTCGATATCCGGCTGATCATACTGCTAAACAGCAGGCTGAACAACGAACTTCCTACCATTATAATAAGCATGATTGCCAATTTCGAAGTCTTATATCCGGTAATAATATCAATCAGGTACTTACTTGCAACACTGCTCACCAGCCCCAGCGAAGTACTAACAATACCGAGAATCACATAGAACGCAATCGCCCCCTTGTATCTGGCACTATACGTGAATATCCATTTCCAATCATCTATAATCTCCGAGAATGTTCCGTCCTTCCAGCGAGATATGAGAATATCCAGGGACTCGAAAGACAGGTTCTTTCCATTATTCTTATTTTCTTCCATTAATGAATCCTTTCACAGTATCTGATCGAAAAAAGAGCCAGACATTATGCCTGGCCAACGAGTTTCCTTGTTCAATATAAACTTTTTTATGGATTAAGTCAAGACACAACAAAAAGAAAAATTAACCTTCCACTATACGGACACATACCTGCAAAGGCAGACCTCTCATCTTTAGGCTTCTCCCGTTTCCAATCGTCTCAGTTCTTCACGAAGCAGCGCATCATAAGCATGCATCACTTCACACTTATATACAGGTACATCTCCAAACGAACCGGTCTCTGACAGCATTGATGCCGCACAAGGCGAACAGATGATTCGATATTTACATCGATAGCATACTTCCGACAAACGCACTGATCCCGTCTCAGCAAGAAGACACTCCCAGTTCTCTTTAAAAGGCAATTCAAAAACATCCACATACGGGATCTCCAGCATGCCACAGTTGGTCATCTGTCCCTTCCAGTTCACCCAGAAACTGCTTCGCCCCGAAGCACACCAGAATCCCTTCGGCTGCTCCGGCAGATTCTGCTCCTCGAAAGAATCAATGGATGTCACTGTCTCTTTCAAATCCCGGATATACTCTTCCTGACTCCCACGAAAGCCATGCTTCACAATATCCAGCCTAAGCCTCGCCGCTTCTTCCGGCATCAGCCGATATTCCAAAGGTTCTGCCTGATTAGCCTTTCGTGCCTGAGGGAATAAATAGTACGGAATCTCAATAGGCAGTTCCAGCCCGTCCGCAACATCCATAATCGCCTGAAAATCACCAATGCTGAATTGCGTTAGGGTGGCATTTAACTTTATTGGCACATTCCGCTCTTTTAAAAGCCGTATACCATTCATTACCTGATCATAGGCCGCTCCATTCTGGCATAATCTCTGATATGTTTCCCGCCCGGCACCATAGAGCGTAATGTTAAGCCGCCGTGGAAGATTGCTTGCGAAGAAGTCCGCCATCTCTTCATCTATCAGCGTACCATTCGTATTCACCGTCAGATAGATGCCCAGTTCCTGCAGACCTCTATATATCTGCTTGAACTCCGGGTGAAGCAAAGGCTCGCCGCCAGTCAGGAGCAAGAACAGACAGCCCATGTCCGCTGCCTCTTTGGCAACTTTTAGCCATTCATCTGCCGTTCTCATCCTCCCCTGCCTCTCCATCTCTGATTTGTCTAAACGAATATAACACATCTTACAATTCATATTACACAATGGCAACAATTCTACGCCAGAATAATCACTGACTCATCTCTTAGAAACATTCCTCTTTTAAATTCCGGACAACCTCATCCATATATTGACACAGATACTCCGGCTTAACGTCCGTACCGCCACTTTCCCATCTTGCACACGCCGCGCAAATATTACAATTGAATCTATGCTTGCAGTTATTACATTCTTCAGGCAGCAATATTCGTCCACAATTGCTTTTCACCGTTTCCCAAGCTTCTTTAATCGTATGTGTAAATACATCTACCGCAGGTTCTTCTAAGAATACACAAGGAGTCATCCGTCCTTTCCAATCAATCCAGCATGAACTCTTACCTGCTCTGCATCTCATACTTCTCCCTATCGGTTCCTTATCATCTGCAAAGGTATAAGAATCAATCACATGCTCTCTAACCTTTACAAATCCCTCTCCTTTTTGTCTTTTCTTAATGTACACTTCCCAGGCAGCAGCATCTTCCGGCGTTACTCTTGTCTCTTTACAAAACGCATGACCACGACGTCTCGAGCAAGGGAACATATAAGTGTTATACTCCAGCGGAAGTTCTAATTCTTCTGAAATATCCAAAATCGCCGGAGTATCTTCCATATTTTCCCGAATCATACTACAATTCAACTTCACTGGAATGTTCCTGCTCTTTAACAATTCCAATCCATGCATTACCTGCTCATATCCGCGTGAGTTCCCGGTTACCTTCGCATAAGTCTCATTGCTTGCACCATACAAAGTGACATTAATTCTTCGCGGCAGTTCCGCTGCAAACATATCGGCAATTTCTTCCGTACATAATGTTCCATTCGTGTTAATTGTCAGAATGAATCCCATCTTCTTAAGCTGACGATACAACTCAGGGAATCCTGGATACAGCAATGGCTCACCACCTGTCAGCAGAATAAATAATGTTCCTGCTGCTTTAAGTTGTTCAGCCAATTCCAGCCATTCTTCAACAGTCCGTAATCTGTGTTCCTGTTCCTGCTCTTTTTTGCTAAGACGTATATAACACATCTCGCAATTCATATTACAGACGGGCGTTAATTCGAATGCTGCTGTCAACAATATTCCCTTATATGATGCTTTCATGCATAATCTTTCTTCCAGGCTTGTAAAGCCATATTCTGAATCCATATGTTGCTCCTTATCTCCGTTGATACATAATAAAATAGAGCCGCCAGGTTACCGCAGCTCTATAATATCCCTATTCAAATAATTGTTATCTATGATGCATTTGGATTAGTTTCCCATTGGGCAGCGCTAACTTTTGAAAAATGCTGATCATGATCACTTGAACCCGTAGACCACCAATATACCTTATATGCTGATCCTATAGGAATTCCCCACCCGTCTGTCGGTTGCCACATCGCATTCGGCTCCGGTCCATCATCTGGTACACCTGCCACACCTGTATGCCATTCTCCACAACCACTTCTCGGATTACTTCGGCAAATTTTCTTATCTGACCGGTCATATTTATTATTATTATTTTGGTCTATAAAACCAATTCCTGTCTCAACATTACAATTAATTTTCCAACAAGCCGCTACATACTCATTCGCCACAAATGCCTCTCCTTGCATTACCGGCTTTACATACTCTCTTTTCATTGCCCTTTCACTCCCTTATTCTATCCACACTTTTTGAACAATTCCAAAAAGTTATCCACAATCGGTTACTGTTTAAGAATAGCCTCTTTTTCTTCTAAAGTCAAGTCTTTTATACATTTTTATCAACATTTTTGTAACAGTTCAGCCATAAGCCGGATTGTGGGTGAATCATGCTTGCATGAATGAACACACGATCCGACTTATGAGCGGAGCGCCATTTTATGAGCAAAAATAGCTGCGTAGCAGCGGAGAAGCATCGTAGATGCGTTTTGCGAATGGCGCGGGCTGAACTGTTACACATTTTTTCTATTTCTATACACATACCCATACAATCGCACTGCGAATCGGCGAATCGGCACAATATTCACCCACACATGCTCGAAGAACTCCCACCAGAAATCCCCAGGCCCGATCCATTTTCCTTTACGGTTGACCCGGGTTATCACTGCGAATATCTGTTCCTCCGACACAGGCCCCTCTATCTCCTGCTGTGCATCACCAACAATATAATACCCTTCCGGCTTAACTCTGCATATACGGTGCATAATGTACTGACCATTCGGGCGCTGATAGAATACCATATCGCCTTTCTTAAGTTTCCGGTCTGGTTTCTTGAAGCAGATGGAATCCCGCTCATGAATCAGGAACGGAGACATACTGTTACCTGCAATTATCATACTGACTTCTTTTCCTTCCTCCGTCAGTTCCCTTAACATCGATACATATTCTCGGGTATCTACTACTTTCATTCTCTCTATCCCTCTCTATTCCTCTCCCACCGTCAGCAACTGTTCCAGACATTCTACTGCCTGTTCTGATATATCACACTCTAATCTATAGATTGGCACTTCCTGAATTAATTGTTCCAGATTATCCATAACTCGCATCTGGAAAGCGCCGTCCCAGGAATTGATCGTAATCTGCTCCATAATCTCCCGTACAGCCTGAAATCCTTTGATTGGATACGCACGATTTATCTTCGCCTGTTTCAGCATTACGATTGCCCGGATCGGGTACGCCTCATTATTGCAAACTTCCGAACTCCCACACACGGGCCAGCCATACGCATACCAGCCATTCTCCCCACGGATCAGTAATGAGCGGTCTCCATTAATTGTGCGGGTTCCTCGGTACTTCTCCCACAGAGATGCCTGGGTGGACTTTCCAACCTCTGATGGCGCAGAGAACAAAACCGCAGAATCCTTATAACACATATAAGCAGAATGCAGAATCATGGCACCATTCTGTATCATATGCTTTTCCAGGCTAAGCATGGCTATAAATACCGTATCATATGCCAGCATCTCTTCCACACCCTTGTCAACCCATACATGGTAATCTGCTCCGCCTTTCTGCATGCTTACCGCATATGGCATATCGGCTCCGAAGAAATAGATGCATCTGCATTCTCCGGCTTCTGTCTGGAATACACGCAGATTCTCTCTGACAATGATTCCATTTCCCACCTGTTTTCCAGTGACTTCCGCCATAATATCGGTCATGTGATCTGCATATTCCAAAGTATAGACCATCGGTTTTCTTTCTTGTAATTCAACTTTCTCATCGGTAATATTATCTTTCTGACTGCCGCCAACCTCTTTCCCTTCACAAAACAAGTTCACAGTATCATCCGCAAGAAACTTTGCCAGGTTCTCCGGTCTAGGCATGCCCTCAGGCATTACAAGTCTGATATCTACATGACCGAATCTATACACATTCGACTCCATCTTCCTTACCACGTCCGATCTTCCCTGCTGCACTCTACGAATCCGGCATTCAGAAGTTGGCTGATGAACTCAATTGCATCTCGCTTCGCCGTCTCTTCATCGATCTCGTAATTGTCCAGCAGCAACTGAATCATCTCCTCAAGACTGTCTGCCTCTTCCATATGCTCCCATATGAACTTCGCAGTCTCGCTTAATGTAATCAATCCATTGAACTCCTGCGTGGTCGCCCCTGTCGGCACCAGCACATACTCTCCGGCAATCTCTCTTAATATAAATTCCTTGACTATCTTCATCGTTCTTACACCCCATTCAATATTCCGCCCACAATCTGTATCCGGCTCTCCGCCAAGTGCTCCATTCCATCCATGATATGATCCACCCTGGCGAAATCCTTCCTCACTACAAAGATTGCTCCGTCCGCATACTGGGCAAGTACCACCGCATCGGTAAGCAGTCCTGCAGGGGCACTGTCAAGAATGACATAATCTGCCCACTCTTCCATCTTCCGTATAATTCCCTTCATACGCTCTGAACCAAGAAGTTCAGAACCATCATCCATGGATTCGCCTCCCGGAAGGAACATGAACTGCATGTTCTTATCAAGCCCCAGTGTCTTCGACCACATCAGGCAATCCTGAAGTTTCGCCTTGCGTTCCAAGACTTCTCCAAGTCCCACACCGGATTCAAGCCCTAATATCTGCCGATCTGAAGGATGCCTTAAGTCGCAGTCAATCAGCACTACCTTCTGCCCCGTCTGTGCAAGTGACAGCGCCAGATTCACCGCAACGGTACTCTTGCCTTCTCCGGCAAGGGCACTAGAGACTAAGAATGTCTTCCTGTTATATTCATGTGCGTGATACTCGATCTTATTTCGAATAATTCTAAGCGGCTCCTGTAACGCCTCTTCTATCTTAGGCTCTGTCAGTACCAGCCTGGTCTGTTCAGAGCGATTATTCTTCGACCTTCTCTTTTTCTTGATCTCAGGCAAGGTACCCAGACATCTAGTATGCATCCATCTATGAACATCTTCCTCCTTGCGAATGGTCCTTCGGGTAATCACCAGTATTCCTGACCACAGGGCTCCCAGAAGGAATCCAAGCACTGCCCCCTTCTCGGCGTTGCGAGCGAATGCCTTCGGATTATCCGGTTCAGGCGGAATCCCTGTCTCATCCAGCATCTCCATATTCGTCTTACCTACGATCACTTCCGATATCTCAGGATAATTCTCTACGACCGCCTGAAGTGTCGCATATGCCATTCCGGCATCACGATCCGTTACCGAGATCGTGAGCAGGTTGGTATTCTCCGCAACCTTCGCTTCAATACTGCCTGTAACTGCATTTACCCCCATATCTTTGGCAACTTTCCGCTTCAGCACGCCACTTGTCAATATATAGGGAAATGTCTTCGCCATCTGTTCCGCAGTCGCATTATCGAAGTAGGTTGACGTCCCTGTCTCCCCCAGGTTCTGCTGTTCTCTCTGGATATTAATGGTAAATGTTGCTGAAGCCGTATACCTCGGCGTATACTGTATTCTGGCCCTGACATAGAAGGCTGCCGCGCCCAATATCGTCAGAATCAGAATCCATGCCCACATCCTGCGAAATATCCTGAAGTAATCGACCACTAATTCAGTAATGTCTATCAGACCCTGTTCCTGGTCCTTTTCCTTGACAACTTTCTCCTGATCACTCATGCTTTACTCCTCTTTATTCTCTGCTACCGCCTTACCTACAGTAGTCCTGTCTGTCTTGCCTGCTACCGCCTTGTCCGCTGCCGCCTTCTCTGTCTTCTCTGCACGATCCCTGCGGTTATAATAGTAAGACTGATACTTTCCGTAGCCATAATATTTACCATACCGGTATCTTCCGTAACCATAACCGTAGCCATAACCATAGCCATAACCTGAACTTATTACAGAACCGCCAGTGAATACATCATTGAAGACACATCCTGCCACGCCATTTCCATAACTATTCAGCATATCAATCATGTCATTAATATATGGAACTTTGGAGAAATTCTGCTTCACTACCAGCAACGAGCAATCTGCCTTGCGTGCCAGCACCTCCGCATCCGCGCGTCCTTTTGCCGCCGGACCATCTATAATAACAAAGTCCATCTTTGACTTCATGGCTTTCAGGAAATCCTCGAACTTCTTAGATGCCAGGAATTCCGTAGACCTCGGGTGTGCAACGCTATTAACCAGCAAGTGCAATGTTGTTCCCTCCATCTGGAATACCATGTTCTCCAGATCACCCTGCGAAGCGAGATTCTCTCCAAGCCCTGCGCCCTTAGGAACCGCAACTCCCAGGAACTCTGCCAGCCCGGTCTTCCTTAAGTCTCCTTCGATCAGCAGGATATTCTTCCCTCTCTGCGCCATCGCCAGAGCAAGGTTCGCCGCAACGGTTGTCTTGCCTTCATTCTTAGCAGTACTGGTAACAAGAAGTACTTTGCATCCATCCTTGCCGCTCTTATAGAGAAGCTTCGTACGCATCTTCTTCACCGTCTCCACGAATCCGAAACTAACCGCCAGTTCTGTAATCAGCATCCGCTTCTTCTGCCTCTTAATACGTGCCTTAAGATTCCGATAGGTTGGCTCATGGCTCAGTACGCCGAACAGCGTCGTATCCAACTTCTCCTCCACATCGTCCTCGCTCTTTACACTATCTTTCAGATAAGACATCACGCCAAGCAGAACCACCATCACCAGCGCACCTGCCAGGAATCCCTTCTTCATCATGTCTTTCCCATGAAAAGATTCATTCGGAGCAGAAGGGAAGTTCGGCTCTTCGAACACTTCCAATACCACTTCTCCTAATACGTTCTTCGATACTTCCTGATAATTCTCCAGCATACTGTCCAGCAATTTGAACGAGATATCCGAAGAATCGCTGGTCACTGATACCGTCAGAAGATTCGTCTCCGGTACAACAGCGATCTCCACCGTACCCGGGAATGTCTCCATCTCCAGAGACTCTGCCACCTTCTTCTTCAGGATCTGACTATCCATCACCGACTGGAATGTATCCGTCAGTTTCTGCGTCTTACTCTGATTCGCATATGCTCCGGTACTGCTTCCTTTTGCGGACACTACAAACGTAGTACTGGAAGTATATGTCGGATGATATAAGATGGAAGAACCAATATAAGTCAAAAATGCTGCCGATATCGCAATGCACAGAATCACCCACCAGTTCTTCAGTACATCGTGGATAATATTATAGACATCCTCCATCTGCTTTTTCTGCAATTCCTTCTCCATGCTCTCTAACCTTTCTAATCCCTCTTACACCGCCTATTGTACCACAACAACCAGACGGCTCTTTCCGCTGGCTCCCATTCCATTCACGATGTAATCCACATAATATGTACCTGCCTCTTCTGTATTCACATTGGATTCGATACTAAGTTCCCCTTCTCTGTCTGCTCCTGCATAATATGCCGCCGGATCGAATCCCTGCCCCTTCGCCACGTAGACCAGATAATCACTCAACGTTACTTCTATTCCCGCGTAAGTTCTGTCATATATCTCAATCTGCGTATTCAAATATACGGTGCTGCCGCCGCTGTCCATCACGCGGAACTCTACCGGATAACTGCCGGCAGTCATCGTATTCACCGTATTCTCCAGCGAATACTTAATATTAGATGTAAGCGAACCATCCAGCACGCTGTCTGCCGTTATCCCTGCCATAATATTAATATCAGAACCCACTTTATAGCAGAGCGGCGCACTCATATGGAACACCGGCTTCTGATAATCTTCATACACCAGCGTCCGTTCGCATCTTCCCACATTCATGCTCTTATCAACCGCTGCATATGTAATGACCCTCGTTCCCTCATCCGTGAATGCGGACATGCTCTCGATCACCAGCGTATCACTCACATCCCCGGAACGCTTGTCCTTCGCCGTCACACCTTTCAGCAGATCTTCATCCGTTGCCCCTACGCTGACGGTAAGTTCCTCGCTGTCACACGTGACAACGGGCGGTGTCTTATCCTGGACAACGCGCGTGTACGCCTGGTATGCTATAAATGCGCCTGTCGACAGGAACAATAGTAGTATACTGAATACTTTTAACTTCTTCATCTATGGTACCTCTTTTACTCTATCCTTTGAAAATATTGATACGTTTACGGAATAACCCTTTTTACTATAGCAAAAAAACAAGTAAGATACAAGAATCAGGCATTATCAAATATAACATTTATTGTAATTGTAATCCCTCACTACTGCTCTGAATCTGCACCGCAAGTTCTTCTTCTGTAAAACGTATTAAATGCTCAGTCATTTCACACACGTATTGCGGTACTTTACCAAAGGTTCCCGTTTCTGTATAAGCGGATGCTCCACACACATGACATACCTTTCTTCTTCTGCACTTCACACATGCCGGCGGCATATAAAGTTCTCTGGTTTTTTCGACCAACATCTGCCATGCATCCACAAATCCATCACGAAAAGGATATGTAATGGGATATGGCATAATACCGCAGGCAGACATTTCTCCTTTCCAGTTAATCCAGAAGGCACTCTTTCCCGCTCTGCATCCAAGCGGTTCTCTCATATCCCGCTCCCATTCCTCTTCTTCTGCCAAATCCTCCAGATGATTTGCTTTCATAGTTTCGGCCCGCTTCTTGAACTCATCCATCGTCAGACGTAATTTATCTATTTTAACTTGATATCTGGCCGCCTCTTCAGGACTGAAACGGTCCCCCTGCCCTGACAAACTTTCATCCCGCCTCATCGGCGGAAACATATAAGCTGCTGCCTGCACATATATATTCAAATCTTCCGCAATCTCATATATTCCTTCCAGATCCTCAATATTGTACGGCGTCATGCTGGCATTAAATTTAACTGATATCCCTGCCTCTTTTAGAAGTTTTGCTGCATGCACTGTCTGATCGAAACCGTTAGGATTGCGGCACAATCTACGATATGTTTCATTTTCCGCTCCATAAAGTGTCATATTAACCCTTATCGGTGGGACTTGTCTGAGCCAGTTCACTGTTTCTTCTGTAATCATTGTTCCATTCGTATTAATGCTGATTAAAAACCCCATCTTACTCAGTTCCATATATAGTTCCCGGAATCCCTTATATAGAAAAGGCTCTCCACCAGTCAAAAGCAAAAATAACATTCCGGCCTTCCTGCATTCTTCCGCTATTTCAAGCCAGGACTCCATCGGTATTTCGCCACCCTGCGCTTCTACCTCTTCTCTGGTCTTTCTCACATAACACATTCTGCAATCCATATTACAACAGGGTGATAATTCAAACGTTCCGCTCAGGGGAATCTTATCCCGTCCAGCCTTACGATGTAGATACTGAAGCATTCGAGGTTCTAATATTCGCATCTTCTTTCTTCCTCCTTTTCAAAGTAATCATTCAATGCATACACCGCTTCCTTTTCAGGCCTGCACGTAAACTTTAGCACAGGGACCCGAATCACTAATTCCTCCAATAATCCAAGTGTTTTCATAACATCTCGTTCCTTCCATCGAATCACAGCCACCTGACTATACAAGAATTTTACTGCCTCCGCCACTGCAATTCTGCACACACAATTTGTATCTCCCTGCCCCAGGATTACAATTGCACGTATCGGAGCCTCTTTATTGGCACATATTCCGGAAGAACCTGAAAAAGGAAGACCAAATGCATATAAATATTCTCCTTTTTTCCTCATAAGTACCCGGTCGCCATTAATAATTTCGCTGTTCATATTCTTTTCCCACAATTCTGCCTGCGTTGATTTTCCTATACCCGATGGTCCTGTGAATAGAATCGCCCTTTCTTCATATATAATAAATGATGCATGAAGTATCAATGTCTGTTTTTCCAAAAGCCGAGAAGACAACTCAATCTTACTTATCAAATTCCACATATTCTCTGCGTATTTCTTGTATCTTGGCAGCACATAAATCCATACACGTCTTTCTTTCTCCATTACACAAAATTCCCATTCCCGTGCCGGATGACGATAGTAACTTAACCGAACATTTTTCCCCTCATAAACGCACACTTTTGGATCCTGGTAAACCAACTTCTTATCTGTAGCCTGCGGAAAATCACCACATTTTACATCAAAAACAAAGTCACATTCTTCTTCTTTGCTTTCAACCGAAAACATATTCATCTTCTCATCACAGGAAATTCCAAATTCTGCTCTGAATCCAATTTTTATTCCTGCCAACTCTATGATTTTCATTCTTTCACCTATAAAGAATGACCATACCTAATCGATATGGTCATTTGCTTTACCCTTAATTCTTATTGTTTTTATGAACCAAAATATCCTACTCCACCATCTGGTATGTCATAACACCCCTTATCATCTCCATCATTCCACAAAAGTGAACAGGTCTCATAATCATTAAACAGTCTCTCACCCGGAAAATGCGGATCATCTATAGCACATGCTGTGCTTGAACCTGTATCCCCGAATCCGACGTCAATCGCACAATTGCCTGCAACAAATTCAGATACCAGGAAACTTTCCATTACTATCTGCGGTTTGGTATAAGTTTTCTTCACTTCATTCACCTTCTTTCCCCTCCGGCTTAAAACCATCTTCCAAAAATATTCTTAATTACTGACTGTAAATTCTTAATAAATCTTTCAATCGGCTTTTCCGTCGGAGTCACAGGATCTTCTGCCGGAGGTGTCTCTGGCTCATCATCATCTTCTAATACTGCCATTCTTGATCTTGCAACTGCAAATGTGTTCGCAACAACCTGCTCATCTGTAATAATTGCTGTAGTAATACCATCAGATGCATAAGTAACTTTCAAATTGGTCAGCGAAACAATAGTATCTGCCCCGCTTGTATTCGTAATGGCAAGATTTGCTGTTTTGGCATTTGTTTCATTATCCACAACGAAATTCAATGTATTGGTAATATCATAATACATATCCGTAGCTGTATTCAGTACCAGTTCTCTCTCTGAACTCGTATCACTTCCCACTTTGAATTTCACTTCACCGTCTACTGCTTTTGCACCCAACTGTACAGAAGCCGGATCTCCACTTGTCTGAATTGCAAGCCCTATAGACTGCCCTCTCTTAAGATAAATCTCATTATTCGGTCCAATATTCTCGTAAGTCGCCACACTCGCTGTATCCTGGCCATCTACATAAATTGCACCGCTTAATGTACCTTCACTATACTGATCAAGAAGCAGCTTTCTCAGCTCTGTAACCACCGCATTCGCTTCCTTATCTGCTGTATAATGCTCATTTGCCTCCTCTCCACTCGGATCAATCGGATTGTAAATACGAATCGCATCCAAATAGAATGTTGCACTCTTTTCTGCTTCTGTCGTTGCCTGAGCTACAGTAATTGTAACTGTATAAGTATCATATTTTTCAAAACGTGCTTCGTGTACCGGAATCTGATAAAGTATTCCGGATTGATATTCCAGATCAAGAACTTTATTCTGTACGGTCATACCCTTTGAATTCACTGTTTTTATTGCAATTTTCGTGGAATTTGTGTCGGTACGGCTAATCAGATCAAACCCTGTTCCCTTGAAGGTAAAGGAAGCGGTAGCCGTTTCCCCATTACCCACTGATATCACATGGGCCGAACCAGCACTCAGCCGGTTATCGTTCTGATAACTGCTGTCATTTCCATACGGATGTCCGTCTGAACTTACAGTTCCATTGTCCTGTTCCGTTGCAGATGCTGTCCCTTCTGTTGTCCACTTTCCACTGAATACAATACCGTTTGTTTGATCACTATCTTCTGTATTCCCAAAATTATCTTCATAGTAAACGGTTGTTGCCGGAATCACACTTACCGTCTGATACCGATAGTAATTAATATCCGCACCGCCTTCTACAGTAGATCCTGTAGTAACCTTTGCTGCATAAAGGAATCTATCGATACTGTCCATATATTTTGATGGAGTATATTTTACTTTTCCATTTCCATCCAACTGTGCTGTACCGTTCGTTAATTCTACACTGTTGCCAAATCCTTCAGCCAATGTCTCTGTACTTCCATCGCCCAAAGCAACACCAATATTCTTACTGCCGGCAGCTACAGAATTCAGCACCGCATCCATTACCATGTCATTTGCCATAACATCAATAGTAACCGGCTTGCCATAATCCAGGACAACAGAATCCGGAATCAATGTCGTACGGTTCAACACACCAAAAGCTACATAAGAATTCGTATACTGCGCATCTGCCTGATACATAATGGTAGACTGCTGAGCGCCTTCCGGTACTGTACCGGTAATTGTATGTGAACCATTCCCTGAACTTACTGCATTTGCCGTATAAGACGCATTTTCGATATGCAAAGTGTAGCCTCTCGGAACGAATTTCGCCGCTTCTACTTTTGCCTCTACATTGGCTGCATTATTCCAGTTAAACTTCTCTTGTTTTACATCACTGATCTTTACACGATTCTCGAATGGGATTACATCTCCCCGGCTGTTTACCGGCTGTCCTGCCTCATTTACAAGATAGAACTCATAATTAACAACCGCTGCGCCCCATGGCATCTTCGGCTTTGTAAATTCCTGCTCTGTCTGATTATCTTTGTAGTTTGTATAGTTCAGTTTCGCATATTCGTTTGTATCATAGAGTCCATCTCCGCGGCTGCCTTCCATTGAGCCTTTCAGATATACGTAATAGCTGATGGTCGCTTCCTGTTCTGTAATATCACCTACCGTCCATGTAAATGTCCTGGTTGCAGCATTGTAAGTGAATTTTTCCGCTGTGATATTCCCACTTCCATCCATGATATTTCCTGATTTCAGGTTAGAGGTAGCACTCTTTCCATCTGCGCTAAAGGTAACGGTCTCTACAACAGTACTTGTCCCTTTTCTTGTACCAACATCATTTAATGTAATCTCTTTGCCATTAATTGTCTGTCCAACTTCTGCTCTTGTGTATACATCATACAATGTAACTTGAATAGTCGGAGCAAAGGTAAGATCTAGCTTATCGTTTGGTAGTGTCTGTGTCGTCTGTAATTCGAATAAGTTGCCAATTTGATCGGTTACTACCGCATTGGTTCCGGCTTTTTTGATAGAAGTTGCAATATCTGAAAATGCTTTATTCAATTCTACGCTATCATCTGCCAGAACATAATGGTCTTCATCAGTTGCGATTTTCTTCAAAATTGCCTGCGCCTGACTTGCACTGAATCCATTGTTGTCTCCCGAGGAATTCATATCAAATCCGATAGAATATACTACAGCGCCGGCAGCCTTTACAGCTTCTGCGTTGTTCAACAGCTTATTGTTTGCCTCATTTGTCAGGTTCGTGCCCGGATTATTGCTAGTCCATTCTACCCCATTATAGTTTGACGGAGCACCATCTGTCATAAATACAACAAAAGTATCTCTTCCCTCAGCAGCCTGACTTAATACTGTACTCGCTCCAGAAAAAGCATAATCATAATCCGTTCCACTATAGGTAGTCAGTCCGTTAATCGTGGTCTTAATGCTTTCTTTTGCATTTGCATTTTTTAATGGATATTCTATTTTATTTCCATCTTTAACTCCATCTTCGTCCTCGTCTTCCCATCCGGCAAATGTTACCAGACCCACACGGTTATTGGACTGTGTTCCATCGGCGTTATCACCCAACACCTTGTCTACAAAATCACACGCTGCCTTTTGAGCATCTGCCAGTTTCCCACTATCCTCCATACTGGTTGATACATCAAAAACAATTACAACATCTACGCCCTTCTTCATCGGCACACCTGTTGTACCAAGCTCCACCTTTGCAACACCTGTTCCATTGAAATCATCACTCGTTGCTGTCTTATTTACCTTAACTGCACCCTGATCAGGATACTGCGGTTTCTCGTCACCTGACGTCACATCATCCGGGTAGAGGATCTCGTCTGGCTGATTTGGATTTGTGTAGTAAAAGTTAATTATTGTATCTTCGCTAATCGTAATATTACTGCTTTCCGAAGTATAATCCTGACCATTCATTTCATATTTGATGAAATTCATGCCAGAGACTTCCGAAGGCTTGCTGATACTTGTCTGTTTTCCTGCGGTTACTGAACTTGTAGTTGGACCAGATACTAAAATTCCATCTACGTACCAGTTTAATGTAAGATTTACTTTCGTTACTTTCTGGTAGAAGGTAAAATTGCCAACACCCCAACCACTTGTGCCTACTTTCCAGCCAGTATCAACATTATAAGACAAATAATACATCTCACCATTTACATAAGTCCCCAACCACTTGCCAAAATTTATCATAAAAGGATACGTTCCACTTTCAGTTAAAGAACTACCGTTTGACGTTGCAACTTTCACATCGGAATTACTTGCCAATGCAAAACCTGTTCTAGTACTATAATCCCATAAGATATTGTCTTCCTCTATTACCTCATTTGGTGTAAATGCATTATTACTAACACTACCTTCTATCGCATAAAAATTGCTGCCATTCCAGGCTAACGCATAGTATTTATTACTTGCGTTATACACAATAACGTAATCACTGTCTGCGCTTACACTAGTAACCTTGTCATAACTGTTCTGCACGACTGATGTCGGCATCGGCACATTCTGTTCCTCACTCAGTGCTGCCGCCCGGGCATCATCATTCATTATTCCATTTACGTCATCATTGTTCCCCGCCGCAGCGTCCGTTTCATTTCCGGCATCTTCCGTGATATCTGTTTCCACGTTATCATCCATGTCTGCCGCATGAACCTCCTGCCGCGATATTGGCGCCGCACCAAAGAGCATCATTACAGCAAGTGTCAGCGCTAATATTTTCTTAACCTGTTTCATCACTTTTCCTCCTTCTATTCCTGAACTGCTTCTACCATAAGAATCTGACTGCCTTCCGCGGTAAAATGTTTTGTCTCTGCCTCAACACATGCATCGGCATCTACATTTTCCACTTTGCAGCTATATGTAATCCCACCCAGGTAATACTGATTGTTAATCTTCCCTTTATATCTCACATAAACTGTACCCAACGGCTCCTGCGTAAGGTTCTTAACAGTCAATTTCCCATCCTCCGATGTGATCTCAACCTCATCCTCCATCAAGGACAGGAAATCCTGTTTGGCGTAAAGTTTATCTGTTAAATCCAGTCTGTCTTCTTCATGATATTCTCTGCCATTTTCTTCTAACACAACCACTTCCTTCCCGGCAGGAATTGTTGATATCTGAAAGACCGCCTCTTCCGAGTCATTTACTGCAAATCTGATTTCTGCAAATTCTATCACTGTATCAGAATCATTCTTTATCACTGCCGCCAGCGCATTTGCCACCGGCTTATCACTTCCATCCTCAACAAACGGTCCACTGTATTGCCCAATTCCTTCTATAACAATCGGTGTATCCTGTATATTATACGGTAGTGAAATACCGCATATTATCTGCTCATCATCTGCATCGGCTCCATTTATATAACCCGGAATACTAAAGATATCCATGTTGGTCTCTTCTGTTGTTTCTAAATCTTCTATTCTATTCTGCACCGGCGCCTCATTTTCCTCTTTACCACTTTTTTTACTGTTTCTTACCCCTGCCACAAGCATTCCTGTAATCAGGACCACCACAGCTATGCCGACGCACCCCCAAAGAGCCCTGTTTTTTTTCATACGTATTGCCTTCTTTCGATAATAAATTGCATATTTTGTTTTATTTTTTTGCTTTCCTCCTCATCTTCTATATATTCAGAACTTTCCAGCTCTACTGCCAACTCTTCCAGCTGCCTCATCAATTTCTCTTTATAGTGGCAGTCCTGTTCACAAATAGTCTCATTATAAGATATTTTCCATTTCTGAAATATAACAGCAGCACACAAAATCTCCTCGAATTCTTTATGCCGCAAAACCAGACCTTGCCTTGTAGGATAAATTGCCACCAATAATTCATATAACAGCAAATCGGCTGGATATTCACTTCTTATTCTTGTACTTCTGCTATTGTTTGTTATCCAATTTTCTGTACATATCAAGAATTGAATGTCTTTGCTACGAAATAGCGCTGGCAGAGTTTCCTGCAGTTGTCTCCGCATGACCTTCAAAGCCTGTTTTTCCTGTAATTTTATCTCTTCTAACTGCCTTGAACTTATTACATGCATCTGCTTTTCCTCATTTTCTGATCAGACAAAAATAAATTGTCGGTATATTTTCACCCACAATTGCACATCCTTGTAAATAGTAAATATATCGTTTAACTTTCTATTAAACGATATATTTTACATAAAGGTTATTCTGTTTTACGCCTTGTACACAGCCGCCAGCCGTTCCATCGCCTCATACTTATGCTCATACAACGAATGTGCATAGATATTCATAGTAATAGAAGCATTCGAATGCCCCAATAATTCACTTAACGTCTTCGGATCTACCCCTTCCTCCAGCGCACGCGTTGCAAATGTATGTCTGAGGCAATGGAAATTAGCATTCCCAACCTCAGCGCTATTCAGAATCGTCTGAAAATATTTCTGATAAACTCTAGGTTCAATGGGGTTTCCGGATTTCCCGCTGATAAAGGAGTCTTCGCATGTTGCTTCTGACTTATATTGAGCCATATATTGCTGGAGCGACAATACAAGAAATCTTGGAAGCGGAATATCCCTTATTGAGGAGTGTGATTTCGGTCGCCCTTCATAGATCATTGTCTTCCGCTCTGTATTTTCCAGGCACTTAATTCGTTCCAAAGTTCTCTGAACATGGAGTACACGATTGCCAATATCCACATCTTCAATATGCAGGGCACATAATTCGCCAATCCTAATCCCCGTATAGAGACAAAGAATAATTCCGATTCCATTTGGATTCTTGGAGTGTACAGCCGCATACTCAATCTTCTTCTGTTCCTCCTTGGTAAATACCCGCACTTTCTTCCACTCTCTCTTAGGGAGTCTGACATCCCTGCAGCAATTCTTCTGAAGAAGCCCATTATTCTCCGCATAGGTTAAGGCTGAATTCAGTATCGTATACATACTGCTGATTGTCTGATATGCCAGTCCTCCAGTCTTGTCAATCCGCCCATTCTCATATTGTTGGTTAAAAAATGTCTGCAGAAGAAATAAGTTCAGATCTGATAGTCGACATTTTCCCAATTCCGGGATAATGTGCCTGTATATCAGGTCATAAAAAGTTGCTGCCGTTGAAGGCTTCACCGAATTCTTCTCTACCTGATAGAACCAGTAAGCAAGGTAATCCTCCAGACAAGGATCTTCCCATAGTTGACAGTTACTTTCCCTAACATACATTGATTCATAGTTCTTTTCCATTGAAAAACACCTCCGCCAAATAAATAATTTAATCTTTTTTTGGAATTTGATTGTACCGTTTGTTCTTAAGCGTTGACATCAAAAAGTGACTGTGCTATGATATTTGTGACATAAAATAGAAAGTTAAACGAAATATCAGCATATGTATATAATAATATAAAAGGACCAGATATTAATAGATTCACACTGTTAATATCTGGTCTTCTTATACCCTATAAACCAAAATAATAAATCATCTATAGTTTATTATTTATATACCCGACTTACTCTATCCCATACTCCTTCATCAGTTCCTCCTGATATTCCACATCCGTAATCGCACGCTTCAAATCCTCCATACGATTATCTGCCACAAGGAAGCCATTCAGAGTATTCACTCGCTTTTTTTCTTCTTCTCTACCTTCCTCTCTGCCCTCTTCTCTTCCTTCCTCTCTACCTTCTTCTCTCCCCTTCATCCATGCCTCCTCTCTCTCCTGCTGCAGATGCCGCTCCTCATTATACTCAAATATACTCACACTGATTACCTCA
>NZ_JBNPMC010000007.1:0-98632 GCF_050313795.1 Bariatricus sp. SGI.154 | reverse complement strand
AAAAATAATAGAGAGTGGGGTTTAATCCACTCTCTTAGCGACAACAACAAGCCTGCCATTGTTTCTTGAATATTCACAAGTAGAAAGAGAAATCAGCTTATCGCCATACTCTGCCGATACTCCGGTATCATACAGAGAAAGCTCCTTACACTTGGCAACATACGCATCAAACTCTGTCGCATTGTCTGCGTCTGTAAACTCATAATACTTAAAGCTGTCGGAGCTGTTTGTATAAACAACTGTCTTAAAGACTGCAATCACTTCATACTGGTGTCTGTCCGTCAGTGTATCGAAGGTAATAGTCTTATGCCCTTCCCAAAAGCTTTTATTTTTGTACTTCATCAGTCCGGTAAACATAGAACCGTCATTCATGTGATGTCCGTAAATAATGATGTTGTCTGAAGGTTTCTGCACATCACAATTTTCCTGCACATACGGACAGCCATAAGCAGAATAGGTCTTATCAAACTTGTGCTTCAGGTAAAAGTTCGGCTCATTTACAGACTGCACGACCGGATAATTGATATTGGTATCTTCAACCTTTATCCAACCCACCATATCTTCATTCTGTCGATAGAGTTCAAGATATTCAGCAAGATAGTCCTTATCTTCTGAAAACGTCACACCCTCATTTTCCTTTGGTGGCTCGTCCTCCACAATCTCCGCAAGGTTATCGTAGACTTCATTCTGCTTGGCAGAGTCAATGTGATTACGGATAATAAAGAAGGTGCTTACAGACAACACTACCGTAAGCACCACCGCAATAATAATATAAATTTTTCTGCTCATGTTCTCTTACCTTTCCATATCGTTTCTTTTAGGCGGGGTCAAATCCCTGCAATACTCCGGATACCTCAACTTGATACCCTCCATAAAATACGGAGCATATCCGCAGCAGAACAACTCCTCTGGTGTATAAAGATTTTCCCTGCCTTCTTCTGTAAATCCATTCCAAAGATTAAAGGCAAGGTGGCAGACCTTGACTGTGCCACTTGTCTGCCAACCTCCGTGCATACCTTCCGGTATGATACAGTCCCTCTTGAAATCAAACATCTTTCCGATGTTCATTCTCGTTTCTTCTGAAATCCCCATCACATAGAAAAATACTCTGTGATAACAGTCGTTGACTTTGCACTTATCCAGATTTTCCAATACAAAATCTCTGTGTGCAGCATTGCGAAATTGAATCTTAGACATTATAAATCCCTCCTTACGCTTCACCCGGTTTGGTCGTCATCAGTTTATAAAGTTTCGTGTTCTTCGGGAATTTGTTTGCAAACGGTACAAGCGAACTTCCCACCTTGATAAGTCCGTGTCCTGCTTCCACATTCGTGATATAGGACATCTGAAGGTCGGAAATATTCAGAAGTTTTGCAAGCTCAAGCCTGTCTGTGGAAGCCTGATTCAGCATAATGATAAACTCTGAGTTTGCAAGCATTGTTCTTGCTGTGTGGCTCTGCAAAAGGTCATCGACGTTCTGGGTAATTCCGCTTGCGTATGCACCGTATTTTCTCACACGCTTCCACAAGGTAAAGAGGAAGTTTGCAGAGTATTCGTGCTGGAACAGAAGATAAATCTCATCAATGAAGATAAAGGTATTCTTACCCTTTGCACGGTTCTGTGTGATACGGTTCAGGATAGAGTCAAGGACAACAAGCATACCAATCGGCATAAGCTGTTTACCCAAGTCAAGAATGTCATAGCAGATAAGGCGGTTATTGGTATCCACATTCGTCTGCTTTGCAAAAGTGTTCAGAGAACCATGCGTAAAAAGCTCAATAGCAAGTGCCAGTTCCTTTGCTTCCGGTTCGTCCTGCTGCAAAAGTTCTGCCCTGAAATCCTGCAAGGTCGGTATATGTCCCTGATAGTCATTCTGCTGATAACTGCGGTACACGCTTGCCGTGCAACGGTCAATGATAGACTTCTGCTTTGCTCCGAGATTTGTTCCGCCGATGAGCTGTTCACAAAGGGACATAATGAACTCAGATTTCAAAATGACAGGGTTTGCACCGTCGCCGTAATCCTTATTCATATCCATTGCATTGATGTGATTGTCGGAAGTAGCAGAAATATTGATTACTTCTCCGCCCATCGCATTGACAAGCTGTGAATACTCTCGTTCAGGGTCGATGATGATAATATCCGCATCTGAAGAAAGCACCTGATTGATGATTTCTCCCTTTGCCGCAAATGACTTACCGCCACCAGATACACCGAGAATAAAGGAGTTACCATTCAAAAGCTGCTTACGGTCTGCGATAATCATATTTTTGCTGATAACATTCTGACCGTAATAGATACCGTTCTCGTGGAATATATCCTGCACCCTGAATGGGATAAATACCGAAAGGCTCTCTGTTGTAAGTGTTCTGAACGCATCAATCTTTCTTGTTCCAAACGGCATTACCGTGTTGAGTCCATCTACCTGCTGAAATCTCAGTGTTGCAAACTGGCAAAGATGTTTTCTTGCTGTGGTAAGCAATGCTTCCGTATCATTCTCAAGCTGTTCCTTACTGTCTGCTGTAATAACCATTGTGATAACAGCGAACATCATTCTCTGGTCACGGGTCGTAAGGTCATCGAGGAACTCTTTCATTTCTTTCTTCTGCTGCTCCATATCATACGGAACAGTTGCAGAGAAGTTGTTATTGGCATTCTGCCTACGCTGCCAGTTTGTGATATTGGTTTCCACACCAAGCAGACGGTTCTCTGCTTCCTTTACTGCTTCATCAGTTGGAACGGGAACAATATCAATGGACATCATCAGATTTCTGTTCATATCCGTAAGTTCCGCTACCATACTGTCTTTGATATAGGACGCATATTCACGAAGAAAAAGGACTCTTCCATAACGGTTTCCCATCTTGAAATAGTCCTTTTCAAATTCCATTGTGTCAGGACAGATATAATCCTTAAAATCGTGTCCTTTTTTTCTTGTTTCCTTAATATCAAAATGGAAAGAGCTTTCCTCTCCCACACGATAAAAGTCGTGGAAAATACGAAGTCTTTCGTCTGTTTCCAGCTCCACACACTTACTTCCGAGCCTGCCGAAGTGAGCAATCAAATCCGCACCGACACGGGCGAAATAAGTTCTTGCGTCCTCCACACTCTTTTTGTTGATGGAAATGGTAATATACTTATCCTGAACAATGGAGTTTGCACCCGTTGCCTTATCAAGAAGCATTTTGTTGTATTCTTCTCGATACTCATCCAGATTATCTCCGGTTGTCGGAATAAGAATTGTCTGCTCAAAATCCAGTCTGTTGAGCCGACGATTATTGATTGTGATTTTTGTCGTTGCACCACTATCAAGAGAGTTCAGAAGTTCAGAATATTCAAGGAACATCGCTTCCTTATCCTCACGGCTTGCCACTGCATAGTTAATATCCGTAAAGCGGTAGGTCTTTGAATATTTATCCTTTCCCACTTTGAAAATGCCATCATCAAAGATAGCTGCCACGGGAATCACGTCCTGCACCCCTTTCGGTACAACAAATTTTTCTTTATCCTGCTTAAACAGGTTCGTAAGAGTCTTAATCATAAAAACTCATGACCTCCTTTTGGTAAAAAAATATCGCCACTGATTATAGTGACGATACATCAAATTGGTTTTATTTAGTTCCAGTGCTTTCTTGAATTATATACATTATTGACTGCTTCAATATAGCAAATGAAAGAGGAATGGTTGTAGTCGTTGGAAGTTAAATACTGATTTTTTATTCTCAGATACTGCTCTCTAACTAATGTCCATTTTCCTTTTTCTTTGATATACTTCGCTTTCTCTCTAATGTTTCTTGAATTAGGTGCTTGATTCCAGAAATATCTGTTTGGAAAACGTCGCTTATCGTGAATAAGGCGATGATAGTTCCCGTCTGTATCCTCGCAAACAATACAAATATCCATTGAAAATTCTGTACTATTCCCCTGATTAAAGTGCCGCTTTTCCGTTGTCAAAGATGAGGTAGAATCTTGGCAGTCGCTCCACCCATATTCTCTAAGAACAATATTGAAAGCCTTTCTGACACATTCTTTGATTTCTTTGCAATCTTCCCAATCATCTGTTCTTGTGATTTCAAGATTATAATCCAAATCAATCGGTCGATTAGCATTTTGTAATATCAGGTTTCTTGCACCACTACCCACGAGATAGAATGAAGCACCAATATCATATTCTTCTTTAAGCGTATGGCAAAGGTCTTGCATTATTTCTCCACATAACGAACGCATACGGCTCAGAAACTGTTTGTCTTCCACATACTTATACATATTAACATTTCTCCTTTCTTCCCAAGCCGCCCATCTAGTCAAATGCTAAATCATTATAGTATATTCAGAAAGCACTTGTCTGTCAATAGCTTAAATCTTATTTTATGTTTTAGATTCTCGAAAATGGTCTTTTTGCTTCTGTTCAATGCTTGGCTTCATCAGTTCGTAATACACATTGGTGGAGTGAAACACCAGCTTCTTCGGCATTAAAAACTCCGATTTTATCCACGCATAGATGGCTTTCTCTGCGGTCATACCGTTGTACTTCACAAAGCCAAGTGCCGCAAACGGGGCAGCACCCAAAATGCACACCCACGATACGGTTTCCGTGCCAACATACGGTCTGAGCAAGAAATACAGTCCTACTGCAACGCCACAAGCGAGAACAGAAAAAATGAACTGTCTAAGCGACAGTCCAAAAAACATTGACTCTGTATAATTTCTGATTTCTCGGTTAATTTTTACTTCCATATCTGTTTCCTTTCCTGCGATTTCGGTCGTTCTCCCTCACGCATTTATCATTCAGGCAAAAGACTTTGCCTTTCCGTTTACCGCCATAGTAAACACATTTCTTACAATCTCTTTGGTTCATCTCAAAATCTCTCCTTAAAGTCCCATCATTTCTCGGATAATACGGTCAGACATTTTCACTGCACCGACAAGAACGAGCATATTAAATACCAGTTCCCCGATATATGCCCACACCTGCGTAACTGCTGCTGCATCAGGATTAACCACTGGCGGCGATGAAGCAAATACGGAGAAAATAATACAAGCAAGTACAATGACTGCTCCCTCAAGCAGAACGGCACAATAGCTCTTGATAAAACTCTTGCCTACATTCTGTGTCGGTTCTCCTGCAAATGTGGAAAGCGGTATCGGTGCAAGTGCGGTGTACATATAAAGTTTGAAAAATCGTCCGTACACTGTCATTATCAGAATGAACGACAGCACCGTGATAAATAATCCTCCGATAAGCGTTACCGCCCACAAGGGAATACTCTCGAAAAATCCGCAGTCCTCTATGGTCGTTACCATCTCTGCGGGCAAGGTCGTCTGTTCCGGAGTTCCAAATCCGGCAGCATTCATAATGGTTGAAATCGTACCTTGCACAATATTAAATAATGCAAGCATAAGCTCCATTCCGTATGTGATAACACCTTTCGCCAGTGCAAAACGGACAAAGAGTTTTAAAGCGTGTTCCGGTTTCTTCACATCTGTAAAGCTGCCGCAGGTCTTTACCATACCTATCACGAAAAACAATACAAGCAAGGCAAGCCCGATAGCCTGAACTGCACCATTGATGTCAACGATAACCTTCCAGATATTCCCGCCCTTAAAGTTCTGCGGTGTAGTTGTGATGAGTGTCCATATTTCAGACAATTTTTCATTCCAAGTTTCAAGGGCATTTTCAAGATTTTGAACTACCCAGTTATCACTCATTCAAAGCACCTCCTTACAATTAAGGGGTGTTCCTTAACTTGGCACACCCCTCGATAACTGTGTAACACTTATCTTAGCCTGTGATAAGAGTAAGGATTTCTTTCGCAAAAGTGATAATGACACCGCCCGCAAGAGTCAGGAAGCCATTGGCTCTCTGAGAAGGGTCGTGAGATTTGAGTGAAAGACCGACCTGCACGATACCAAAGCCGAGTAAAATCATACCGATGGCACGGATAAGTCCGAAGATAAAATCAGACAGATTGTTGACTACAGTAAGCGGGTCATTCGCTGCAAATGCAGTCGTTGTCATTCCAAGTGCCAACGCACCGACAATAACCATTGTGCAATAAGCACGGAAGCCTTTCTTAACCTTTCCGGTCATAGGCAGTTTCTTTGTTTCCTGAGTATCAGTTGCTTTTTTCTTAAAAATAGTCATAGTTGAATACCTCCAAAATTTAATTTGTTTGATTGTTTATGAACAGAACTTCCATTTCCTCATCGGAAAGAAGTTCCCAATTCGTTTCTTCCATTTCCTTTTCAGGAACTGTTGCAGGGTCAATATCCCAAATGGCAATCGAAGCAATATCTTTTGTAACTTCTCCGTGCTTATAAGGACTTGCCTTTCCGTCTGTGGTAAGTGCCACATTCGGGTGTTTCATAATGTCATATTTGAAATCCATAATGGGTCTTTCCCCACGGATAAATAAAATAGCGTACTGATTATCGAGCATACGCACCTCATCAGGGGTAAGTAACTCTCTGCCGCTAATCTGATAGTTGGTGGAATAGTTACCGCTTCTTCCAGTACTCTTTCCGAACGTGTTGGTATCAATGGTTTCCTTGCCTAACAGCTCCGACACATATTTATGGGTTGACTGCTCATTTCCACCGAGGTAAAGAAATTCATCGCAGTTACCCACAATGCTCTCCCACTGTTTTTCAAACAAGGCTTTAAGCTGTGCCAAGTTCTGTAAGATGATGCTTACCGATACCCCACGGGAACGCATAACCGACAGTATCTTGTCGAAATCGTCCGGCAGTGAAACATTGGCAAATTCGTCCATCATAAAATGAACAGGCATCGGCAGACAACCGCCGTGGATATGGTCGGCTGCATAAAACAACTGCTGAAAGAGCTGTGTGTAAAGAATGGATACCAAGAAGTTGAAACTGGAGTCGTTATCCGGTATCAGTGCAAACAGCGCCACCTTTTTCTCTCCGAGTGACTGCAAATCCAGTTCATCGGCAGAAGTAAGAGCAGCAAGACTTTCCAAGTTAAACTTTTCAAGCCTTGCTGCAAGGGTTATCTGTATAGATTTTAATGTTTTGGAAGAACCGGAATGATAAGAGTGGTAATACTTCAAAGCAATGTGGTCAGGGTTATCTATCATCAAATCTGAAAACAGATTATCAAGCGGAGAAGGACTTGGGTCGTCCTCGTCCTCAATCGCCCCGGCTCTTAACATTTCCATTACCATTGCAAAATTCTGTTCTTCCGGCGGTGCTTCATAATGCAGATAAAATACAAGTGCAAGCAGAAGCATTGACGCTGCCGTATCCCAAAATGGGTCATTGCTCTGTGAACCTTTCGGAGTGGTACTCTTAAAAAGATTGGTTACGAGCTTCTGCACATCATTGTCATTCTGCAAATAAACAAAAGGATTGTAACAATGGCTTTTCTCCATTGAAATCAAATCAAGCACACGCACTTCGTAACCTTTCTTCTCAAGAAGATGTCCCGTATCTCGCAGGATTTCCCCTTTCGGGTCTAATATCACATAGCTGTTTCTTGCAGCGTTCATAATATTAGGCTTTGCATAAAACCTCGTCTTACCTGCACCGGAGCCGCCGCACACAAGCGTATTCAGATTTCGTCTGTGCTTCTTGGCATTAAGCCCAATGCACACATTCTGAGTCATCAGCTTATTTTCTGACAGCGGCTTTTGTCGGTACTTTTTATCAATGGCTCTGACATTGCCCCATTTAGCAGAACCATGTTCCTCTCGTCTGCGGTAATTCTTTCTTGTTGAGAAATAAATCCCGATACCCATTCCATAGCATAAAAGTAAAATGAGGACAGTTTTCAGGCTGTCCCCACATAATTTTATGGAAAATGGATTATCAAAGAGTGTCGCAAGATTGGCTGCTATCTCCGGCAATCCTCCGCTTATGGAAGGTGCAATCAGAAGTGCCAGCCATATGACCGGAACGATACCGACAATGGATAAAATAATGGCAGTCTGCCTGTCATTATCTCGCTTCATCTGAGCGTTTCCTTTCAATCACTTTGAACTTTTTCAATGGGGCATTTCCGACTTTTACAAGCAGGTCGTCTACTGCATCTGCGGACTTGCCTTCCTCCATCAACTTTGTTTTCTCATCATTTAAGGAGCGAATGACAACACCGTGTTCGTAATCGTCCAAAGCAATGTGGTAGAGTTTTTCTTTTTCCATATCTGCCCCCCATTATCTCTCATAGTCCTTTGAACGTTCCTGCTTCTTGCGGAACATTTCATCAGAGATATGACTGTGAATTTCTGCCATTGCATTTCGGGTCTTGGAAAGCTCCGCACGGATTTCTTTCGGCTCTTTGGAAGCCAGTCCCTCCGGAATGCGGTTAATCGCAAAATTCTGTGTATCTACTCCATACTTCTTGCAAAGCATATATCCGATACACACTGCCTGAAAGCCCATATCCCTACGGCTGTAACTTTCACTGTTGATAGAAAGCTGTGCGTGTCCGAGTTCCTGAGCGACACACTGGGCAACTGCTACGCTGTCGCCCACATTACGCTTCACATACAAGGTCTGCTTTTCATTATTATAGAAAGCTGCCATATTCGGATACGGAAGTTCATCGGTTGCCGCAACCTCCACCGGAGATACATCAAGCATTGTCGTGATAAGTGCTTTCGGGTCACGGTTTGCTGATACTGCCGGAGCTTTTCTTCCATTTGTCTGCGTAACATCAAATACCTTTTTGACATTGTAGGAAATACCCGGAGAACCATCTGCTCTTGTGTATTCCACTGGTTCAAGGATAGAAATACTCTTTGCCCCTTTGGTAATCTTCACATTGTCCTTACCCCAATCATCAAAATCTTTAAGCTGTGTCGCCTGCGGATACTGACTGTAAATAAGGAGAGCATTTGCTGCGGAATATCTGTCCATTCGACTCTGCGTATCAAGAAAGTTCTTGAACTTCTCAGGGTCACTCACAATCTCACGGGCAGCATCATCAATCATCTGATAGACTTTTTCTTTTTCTGCTCGCTTCTTTTCTGCATACTCCTCTTTGGATAATCTTGGCTGATTACCGCCAGCCTTTGCGGGTTTGAAATCATTTGTCATAGTGAATTACCTCTCTTTTGTTTTGGGTTTCTTCTTCGGCTGACGGTGTACCGTCTGACCGTTTTTCTGCTGCGGCTTCTTGCCGTCTTTCTTAACCTCCGGCTCTTTACGCTCTGCTTCTTTTTGCTGTTTTGCCTGTGCCTTGTAACGGTCAAGTTTCTCTTTGACCGATGGCTTTTCCACTGGCTTTGCAACACCCTTATCAGATTGCGTTTCTACCGGCTCTGAGTTTTGCCTTGACAGAGGGCTTTTGTCTGTTTTGGCGACTGAGGGGTTTTCGTTTGCTCGCTCCTCTTTCTGCATTGGATTTCTGACTGCTTCTTCCATAATGATTTCACTCTTGGATTTGGTCGGCTTTTCTTTCTCAACCGCTTCACGGTCTGCGATAGCCTTCTCTGCTTCACTGACAATCGAAGCCTTATCCACCTTGCCAAGTTCAAATCTTTCAACGATACGCTGAATTTTAGAAGCGTCCTCTGCTCTTGCAATAATATCTACCGGAGCGTTCTCTCCCTTTGTGTTCTTATCTCTGAGGACACAATAAAGAACGCCATAGCGTTTTGCCTGTTCGGTAAACTTCTTCAAATCCTTTTGCGGAATGGAAAAGACTTTCAGCTCCTTGCCTGACTTAATCATATTGGTAAGCCTTGCTTTGCCCTTCGTCTTTTGTTCCTGCTTCAGAACCGATACCAAAAGCAATGCGATATTCTTCGCCGCCGAACCGCTTAATCTTGCAGCAACTTCAAATCCTTCAAGCGAAAGCCTAACGACCTGCTCTGCTGCGTCACCACCGTTGTTCATAGCGTGATTTCTCCTTTCTCTGCTGTTTTTGTTCCTCTGTTTCGATATGCTCAAGGTTTTCTTCCATAACCTTTGACCTCTCCGCAATATTTTCGCAGAGTTTTACTTCCCGTCGGAGTTTCTTCAATTCTCCATTGATAGAAGCGATTTCATCTTTTGCCGCCTGAAGCTGACCATCATCAATATTTGTTCTTATCTTTTTTCGGAGATGTGTTCTTCCGGCAATCAGATTTTTCATCTGCTCCTCTAAGGAAGTCTTATGTGAAAAAAGCTGTTCGTCCGTGGAAATATTTTCTCGTCCGAGCAGCCTTACTTCATCAGTAATCTTATCGAGCTTCATCAAATCATCTTTCAAAAGATAATGAAGCCTTGCGTTATTCTGTTTCTTATACTTGGGCAGATAACCGAGTCTGTAACAGTAATACAGATACAGCCCATAAAGTCCGCCTTTCTTTTTCAGCTTCTGCCCTCTGGTCTGCATACGGTACTGTCTTGGTTTATAGGTCGCCCTCTGGAACGGCTCAATCTCTGCCCATCTGTCACGATTTTCTTTGATACGCTCTACAATCCGGTCATTGGTATAATCTGCTCCGAGATTTTTCAGTCGTATCGGCTTATCGTATCCCTTTGGAATGACCGTCCAGTATTTTCGGCTTGGACTTAGGTTATAGGCATATCCCATTTCCTTGAGAGCAAACTGAAATTCTTTCAGGGTCTTGCTGTGGTCGATAGCATAATCAATGGCTTCTTTTGCAACCGAGTAGCGTGTCGGCATACCTGCCTTTTCTTTCATCGTCAGATAATCCGACTGCTTACTGCGGTTCGGATTCGGATCATAGTAAAGTCCGTACTTCTCACAAATTCTGTCTGCAACTTTTCGGAATTTGAACCACGCTTTTTCCTCTCCCCACAAATGTTTGCCATCGACAAAAGAAATAGAGTTGATGACAAAATGGCAGTGCAGGTGCTTTGTGTTCAGATGGGTTGTCACAACAACCTGAAATCTTTTCCCCCACACTTCATTTGCAAATTCCATTCCGATTTTCTGTACCATCTCAGGAGATATATCTGTTTCCTTGAAACTCAAATATCCGTGATAGGCTTGGATACCATCTGTCTTTTGATACTGTTCCTTAACCGTTATGAACTGGTCACGGGCAATCGCCACATTACAGTTGATACCCTCAACATAAAATTCTCGCTCAGTTTTTTCTTCGTCCTTTGCATAAGCAATAACATCTGCAAGAGCCTGATACTGTTCCGGCGAAAATTCCCTTTTGATTTTGGCAGAAGTCTTTTCGGGATTGGTCGCATAGTCAATAACCTGACCGAGCCTTTCTGTTACCGACCACAACTTTGTTACTGCCATTTCATTTCGCTCTGATTTGGACGAAGATATGTCCTCTCAATCTCTGACTGGAACTCATTCCACTTTGCAGCTTCATTCTTCAGCATAGGTGCGTCAATGAAACCAAGCGTATTAGCTTTAGCCGCAAGCTGATTGATGTTATTACCGATAGAGGAAAGTTCCCTCATCACATCATAAAAGCGGTCATCGGGTTTCTCTTTCGGTTCGTAACCTCTGATAAGCAAACGGATAAGCCCTGCTTCGGAAAGACAAGCCTTCTTTGCCTTAGCTGCCAAATCCTGTGCTTCCTTGCGGTTAAAGCGTACAATCTTCTGAATGTTTCTCTTTCTCATAATCGGTATCTTCCTTTCTCTTTACTCTGCAATCTTTGTTAATCTGGAATAAGCACATCATCGTAACGCCAAGACAACTGCCGAGCAGTGTTCCGGCGGCGATAAGTAATAACTCTCTCAAATCAAGTTCTCCTTTCTCACGGGGTATTAGGGGCAACCCCTAACGAGCCTTTTACCGTTTGGGAAACTGTGTTTATCCAAATGGTCTGCTCGCTAAGAATAAACATCTCCTCCGGGTTGCCCCGTTCTCAGTCTACTATCTCTCATAATCCTTTGATTTCGGCTTAAAAGGTTCAGCCACGATATTACCGCCCACTTCCTTAGAAAAGCGTTCGGGATACTTGAACTGTTCCTTGTATTTCTTCATCATATCGTCCGGCAAGCTCTGAAAGCTCTCGCTCTCAGGCGGTGCATAACAGATAAAGAACTTGCCGCAGATAATATCTACCATCTCTTTCTTATCATTGTCCTGCACATAAACTGCACGGTTAAGCGGAAGTCCTCTCATCTTTCCTTCCTCATTACAGATGATTGCAACGTCATCATCAAAGGGCATATATTCTTCAATATCCCCGTCGACAACCTCCTGCATTGCTTCCAGAGTGTCGTCAATTACAATTTCCTTCGGGTACTTTTCCGGTTCTACCAAGAGAACTTTAATCTTAGAATCATTCATCGTTCTTCATTCCTTTCGTGTATTTTTTTATTGTAAATTTCCATCCGCATACAAAGAAAATCGTTGAAGTCCTTACCTGCTTTTGGTGGCTCATCAACGATTTCATACTTATCCGGCAGAATGGTTTTTAAGGTCTGTGCTGCCTTTCTGCCCGCTATATCATTGTCAAAATGGATACGGATTTTCCTGACAGATGGGTTACTGCCAAGATACTTTTCCAGTGCAATCGGCACTTTACTGTCCTCAATTTTCTTTGCCGGAGAATACACCCCGGACAGCGAAACAAAGCTCATTTCTTTCCAATCCTGCCCGTTCAGCTTCGCAAGCGTGGCATAGGATAATAAGTCAATGGCACACTCAAAGAGGTGTACTTCCTCCAAGTTTTCCTTACCAAGCCGAAAAGAATAATCTTTTTTACTGCCACTGCAATCGCCCATAATCCTACGCTTATTCGTGGAACGGTAGGCTGCATATTTCGGCTCTTTCTTCTCGTCATAGCCTACAAACACAACATTGTGATACGGCAGGCTCTCAAAGATAAGGTCATTAGAGATACAGTAATTGATGATTTCAAAATCTATTCCTCTCCCGAAAAGATACTCTGTAATTACTCTGTTGGAAGCACATTTTTCAGGGAGAAGAAGTGGTTTATTTTCCTCTTTTGGCTGTGGCTTTTCATAGACCGGAGCCTGAATCGCTGTGTGTCCGATAATGGTTTCCACCGCTTCAAGGAAGCTGTAACCTTTGACCTTAATCAGATAATCCAAAGCACTCCTGCCACCGATACCTCTCGACCACCATATCCATTTTCCGTTTGAAATCTTCAAACTGTCGTGGGTTCTGGTGCAATAGGTATTACCTGAAAACTTAACCAGCTCATACGGTTCATAATTTTTCAGATAAGTTAGTAAGTCCATCTGCTTCGCCTGAATGATTAACTCAGGTGCGATAAATGGCATATCGACCACCTCCTTCCTGTTTATCTCTCATACGATTTTTCCTTTCTGCCGCCGACTGCTTCGCCCTCATCAGGTTCTCCGCCGACAATCTCATTTTCTTTTTTATCCATATTGAGCAGGATATTCAGCTCATCAAGTCGGGCAGTTTTTGCCCTCAGTTCTTCCTCTTTGGCAAACGGCTTTTCGATTTCCTGCTTCGCTGTTTCAAACTGCTTCTCCGTATTTTCAAGGCTGTTTTTCGTATCAGCAAGTGCTTCCTCAAAGCGTTCTATGCCATTATCTATTCTCACGATATTACCGTGAGCGTCATCGCCAAGCGGTACATCTCTGCTCGTTTCGCCTTTCAGTTTCACAACATAATTACGCTGCACCGTATCAAAATACAGCTCCATTTGAAAGCCACGGTACTCGCCAAGTGGTATCGCATCAGGACTGTTCATTGACTTGCAGGCATTGATGATTGCCTGACCTGCTTCCGCTTTTTCGGCATAAGAAACACCCGATACCATCATTCCAAGCGGCTGCTCGTCTATCGGTTTCGGGTGTGATTTTGCTGTTTCAACATCTTTTGTAAGTCCCTCTACACGGGATTTTAAGTAAGCAATCTGTTGTGGATAGAACTTGATGACCTTATCCTCCAGTCCGTATTTCTCCGATAAGAAATTGGATTTTAACATCTTCAGCTTCTGCACCTGAATATCTAAGTCCATTTTTTCTTTGATATACGGATTGCCTGTTGCAAGCATTTTTATCTCTGCATAGGACAGTGCGGTTTCATCAATATCCTCTGCCGACCTAACCGGAGATTTGCTCGTCATAATCTGACTTGCGAACTTCTGCTTACCTTCCACAAGCTGATAGAGGTATGCATCAAAGGTCTGCTCTGTTACATAGCGGTAAATATCTACCTGCGGATTTTCATTGCCCTGACGGACAATTCTACCGGAACGCTGCTCCAAATCTGAAGGTCGCCACGGACAATCCACATCGTGAAGTGCAATAAGTTTGTCTTGCACGTTCGTCCCTGCTCCCATCTTCTGAGTAGAGCCGAGAAGCACTCTGACTTCTCCCTTGCGGGTCTTTTGGAACAGTTCTTTTTTCTTCATATCCGTGTCGGCTTCGTGTATGAACTTCACTTCACTTTCAGGAATACCTCTCTCAATCAGCTTCTTTCTGATGTCGTTGTAGACGGAAAATGTGCCATCATTCTTCGGAGTGGAAAGGTCGCAGAACACAAGCTGTGCCGATTTTTTGTCGATATTTTCTTCCCATATCCGATAGATGTTATCGACGCAGGCATTGATTTTACTGCCCTCAAAATCAGGCAGCATATCGTTTAGCATACGCTGGTCAAGAGCCAGTTTTCTTCCGTCATTCGTGATTTTCAGCATATTATCTACGCTTGAATCCACACCGCCGCCACGCACCTGCTCGGCTCTCTCTGCAAGGGAAGCAACCATTTCCTTCTGCATTTCCGACGGCTTTACTGCAATGTTATGGTACTTTGCTTCTGGTACTGGCAGGTTCAACATATCTGCTGTTTTAATGTCCGCTATCTCCTTGAACATTGCCATTAGTTCAGGCAAGTTATAGAATTTTGCAAACCTTGTCTTTGCTCTGTATCCCGTTCCTTCCGGTGTAAGTTCCACTGCCGTAATGGTTTCTCCAAAAGTGGAAGCCCAGGCATCAAAGTGCTGCAACCCATTTTTCACAAGCGTGTTGTACTGCAAATATCGCTGTATCGTGTAGAGTTCCACCATACTGTTTGAGATAGGTGTACCCGTTGCGAACACGGTTCCTCGCCCTCCGGTAATCTCGTCAAGGTAGCGACACTTCATAAAGAGGTCGGAAGATTTCTGGGCTTCCGTCTGTGCGATACCGCCCACATTACGCATTTTTGTATAAAGATAAAGGTTCTTGTAATAATGGCTTTCATCAACAAAAAGCCTGTCTACACCAAGTTCCTCAAATGTTACAACATCATCTTTTTTCGTCTGGTCATTGAGTTTATCAAGTTTCTGCTTGATAGATTTCTTTGACTTTTCAAGCTGCTTTATGGAGAAGTTTTCCCCTCGGTTTCGCTTGAGTTCTGCAATTCCTCCGGTTATCTCCTCAAGCTGCTGTTCTAAGATTGTCCTCTGTCTTTCAATGGACATCGGGATTTTCTCAAACTGTGAATGTCCGATGATAACTGCGTCATAATCTCCGGTTGCAATCCTGCCGCAGAACTTTTTACGGTTCTTGGTTTCAAAATCTTTCTTTGTTGCGACAAGGATATTTGCCGCCGGATAGAGCTGCAAATACTCAGCCGCCCATTGTTCGGTCAAGTGATTGGGTACAACAAACAGTGACTTGTTACAAAGCCCAAGCCTTTTCGACTCCTGTGCTGCCGCTACCATTTCAAAAGTTTTTCCTGCTCCGACTGCGTGTGCAAGAAGCGTATTTCCTCCATAAAGGATATGGGCAACCGCATTTTTCTGATGTTCCCTGAGTTCAATTTCAGGGTTCATACCATTGAAGATGATATGACTTCCATCATACTCACGAGGTCTGACGCTATTGAATTTCTCATTGTAGGATTTGCAAAGCCTTTCCCTGCGTTCAGGGGTAGACCATATCCAGTCCTGAAATTCCTGCTTAATCATTTCCTGCTTCGACTGAGCAATCGCTGTTTCCTTTTTATTCAGGACAGCCTTTTTCCTGCCCTCATCATCTTCGATATAATCAAAG
Organism: Bariatricus sp. SGI.154; assembly: GCF_050313795.1. Lineage (NCBI taxonomy): Bacteria > Bacillati > Bacillota > Clostridia > Lachnospirales > Lachnospiraceae > Bariatricus > Bariatricus sp. SGI.154. Next base: position 82,705 of record NZ_JBNPMC010000007.1, on the reverse strand, counting down.
ATACGCACATCTTTTAAGTTCAACGTTTCCTCGATAATCTTATAGGCATTGATGCGGGAAGTTCCGTAAGTGTTATATGCCCTTACATTTCCTTTATCGTAAGATTTACCCTCAATATTCCACTCACTCGTAAATGGAGAGAAGTGAACTTTGATATTCCACTGTGCATAGCGTGGTGTTTCAAGCAAATGAAAGATAAACTCCTGCACATCGTCCGGTGGCAGCCAAGTTGCACCAAGTCGCACAGAAATTTCACTTGCAGTCAGGTCTTTCGGCTGCACCTTTTGAAGTGCTTCCACATTGACCTTATAATCTTCCGGATAGAGTTCTGCCGAGTTCTTTGCAATCTTCAGCTTCTCTCTGACATTACCCGAAAGGTATTCATCAGCCGTTAGATACTTCGGTTCGTAAGAATTTCCATACTCATAAAGCGGATTTAGGAAGATAACACCCTTTAAATCTTCAAAGATTTCATTCTCCGATTTACCGGAAAGCTCCATCATATAGTCCATATCAATCGTGGCTTTTTCTCCAAGAGATACCGCCAACGCTTCGCTTGCCGTATCAACAGAAGTAACCGGAGTATGCGGCTTGATTGTCCTCTTAGAAAACATATCAGCCTTACGCTCCAGTTCTCCGTCCTCTCCGATTATTTCCAATGCGGAAAGCAAAGAGAATGAACTGTCCTGCGAAAAAGCAGAAGTATTTGCACGGCTGTTAATGAGTCCGTACTTACCTGAAAAGGTATCATAAAGTCTGTTTAATCTCTCCTGCTCCGCTTTGATTTCACTGTCGGGGTAATCTTCTGTCTGCAATTTAATCAGCGTTCTGACGGAATTTCTAATAGCAATCATACCCTTAATTCGGTTCTCTGCGGTTGCCGACACTTCCACCGGAGTCATACGGGAATTTTCACGATAGTAGATTTTATCGTCCACCACCGTATAGGAAAAGTTTCTCACTGTCGGGTCTGCCGGAATAGAATTATCTTCCTCCTCCAGTTCTTCCTCGGCTTCATATTCCGTGATTTCTCCGTGAATGTTTGCTACTGCTTCATCAAGCTGTGCTGCAAGGTCTGCATTTTCATACGGCACACAAGTTGCTTCCATACCGAAACGCCCCGATACCATTTTCATTTCTCCAAGTATCATTTCGGGGTGCTGCACAAAATAAGAGTTCATCTTAATTCCGTTCTCATCGGTATCAAGATGAACCCAATCCGGCTCAATATCTATCAGTCTGTCACGTTTTTGCAGGATAAGAATATCTGAAACGACTTCCGTTCCTGCATTACCCTTAAAGGTGTTATTCGGCAATCGGATTGCTCCAAGAAGCTCTGCCCTCTGTGCAATATATTTTCGTACCGCCGAGTTTTCCTTATCCATTGTGCCTTTGCTTGTTACAAGAGCCATTACACCGCCGGGTCTTAACTTATCAAGGGACTTGGCAAAAAAGTAATCGTGTATCAGGAACTTATGCTTGTCATACCTTTTATCCGATACCTTAAAATCTCCAAAAGGTACATTTCCAACCACTCCATCAAAGAAGCTGTCCGGCAGATTTGTTTCTTCAAATCCTTGTGCCGCAATGGTTGTTTTCTGGTAAAGCTGCTGTGCAATCCCTGCGGAAATCGTATCAAGTTCCACACCGTAAATCTTACTGTCCTGCATTGCGTCCGGCAACATACCGATGAAATTGCCGATACCGCAGGACGGCTCTAACAAGTTGCCCTCCTGAAAGCCCATCTGCTCCATTGCCTTATAAATGGCTGTGATAACTTCAAGCGGCGTGTAGAACGCAGTCAATGTGCTTTCTCTTGCCGAAGCATATTCCTCCGGTGTTAATACCGAAGAAAGTTCCAGATATTCCGTTGCCCACGCTGAATTATTTTCATCAAAGGCTTCTGAAAGCCCACCCCAACCGACATACTTTGATAAAACAATCTGTTCTTCAGGCGTGGCAAATCTGTTTTCTTCCTGACATTTTTTGAGAAGCTGTATTGCCATAATATTTCTGCGGAAGCGTTCCTTTTTACCAACCGTTTCAACCTCATTTTTTCTAAGATTAAAGGTGTGACGGTCTGCCATAGGCACATCAGGGTGCAAGTCAAAGCCTTTGACTTTTTTCTTCTGCTCCCAAGCGGGAACTACCGGCTCAGGCTCTTTATCATAACCGTTTCCTATGCGATATCCCTGATGATACATCTCATCATAGCTGTCAAAACCTGACTGCGAAGCTACTATCTCTCGGTAATCTTCAATCGGCATACTGCCCATATTGGTCTGAACTTCTTCCGTTTCATTTCTTTCTTCGGCAGGTTCTTCCTTTACAATCAAATGCTCATTCATCGGGTTCTCTCGCACTTTTCTGTCAAACTCTGTGCGTGAAAATTCCTTATTGAACAGTGGAATATCATAGTCATAGAGCATTACTCTCTCATCATCAACAGATAAGATTTCGTACTCAGAAGCGCCGATATACACCTTATCGCCAAGATGATATTCATACTGCACATCTTGTAGCTGTTCTGCTTCTTCAGGTTCTTTTTCGGCTGGTTCTACCTCCTGCTCCGGCGGTGCATTAGAGAGTATCTCTCGGTTTCTTTTCGTTTCCTCGATTTTGGCTCTGCGTTCCTCTTGACTTTCAAGCCACTGAGGATAGCGTTCTTTTTCCTTTGGATTTAAGTATCTGTCCATTCGGATAAGTTCCCCGATACGTTTCTCCACCTGCGACCACGAAAGCGTGATATGTGGCTTCTCTTTACCGATGCCTTTCGTAATCGTAATACCTTTTCCGTCGTGGCTCTCATCAATGCCTGCCCCGATTATAACGGGATAAGAACCGCCCCAACCGTATTCATTTTTCAAGAAGTCGGCATTTTCTTTTGCAGAAAGACTTTTTTCAAACTGCTCATAGATACGCATTTTCCCCTCAGAAAATCCGCTTCCATTCGCAAGAACAGCATCGATAATCTCCTGAGAAAAAACAAAGGCAGAGGTTTTCTTTTCCTCTGCCCAACCGTCTAATATGAATGTCATCTGACCGTCCATTGACGGTAATGGTTTTATGCTGTCACTTAATTCTCCCAGTAATCGCATAGCTTCAAAATGTCGGGCAATAACAGCCCAATCATAATAGCTCTGTGCGGTTCTGCTGTCGTATTTGCCCTCCCACAAATGCAGAACGTTTTCAAAGGTCTTGTACCCTACTGTCCTGCCGTCCTCTAAAGTAAGTTCGGTATAATCATTATTGAAAATACTCTTTATATACTCTGTGCGGTCTTTGTTATCAGGATTACGTTCATAATAATCTTTAATTTTTTCCAGACTTGCTGACAAATGTGGTGTCGTTCTGAGAATTTCATTGATTACTTCATCACGCCCAAAGAACGGAAGGCTTTTATCTTCGTGCGTTCTGTCGTAATACTCTAAGCGAATATCACTTCCGCTTTCACGATTTCCTGTGCCGAGCTGCGAAGGGAGTTCATCAGACGAACCCATTTCATCATATCCTCTGCTTTCATCTGTTCGGTCACTCCCTCTTTCTGTGCCATCTGGCTCAGGATTGTTTCCTCCATCTTGCTGGCTCTTTGTTCCACTTCCGCCAAGTGCTGTGTCAGTTCGCCCCTCGTCAGGAGATTGTAATAAAGGACTCTGTGATGTTCCTTCAGAAATTCTCTCCTCATCTGAGCGTATCTGCCCAAAGTCACTTCCGGCTGCTGTGGAAGTTTCAGGTTCGGAAGGCTGTAATCGCCCACCATCGTGTAGGTCAGTTCGTTCATTGTCCAAACTCCTTTCGTCGTTATTTTCAACCTTATTGTATTCATTTCTGTCCTGACCGACAATTATGCGATTTTGACGGTTGAGTGCAGTAATTGTTTTAGATACTTCCGTCAATCCCATTTCTGCAATATCACTGGTAGCAAATCCAAGTGCATTGAGTGTTTCCTGCGTATTGAAATTGGTAACATCTCTGAAATCATCAAGTTCAAAATAACCATCCGTATCGATGCCAAGCCTTGACATCATCATATATGCCACACTGTTTGCTACAACATTTTTATAAATGGAAGCTACAATATCCTCTTCCACTTCCTCAAAGGAACTGCCCTCGGTTGCATAGTAAAGGTCTTGCAGATAATCAGGGATATTATCCTCTGCCGCATTTCTTGCTGCTCCCATAATTGCTTCGGCAAGACTGCTCTTATTCTCAATCTCTCCGAAAGTGCTTTCCAATGTTTCAATCACATCAGCTTCGTATTCCTGACGCATATCCCAAATCGGGACTGTTCTTGAATATCTGCTTTCGTGAGTATCTGAAATGTCAAAGTAATGTGTCAGTCTTTGCCGTGAACGGTTTTCATCAGCAAAAACAGCAATACCTCTTGCACCTCGGTTGACCCATCTGCCAAAAATTTTGTTCCACTGCTCTATCTCAAGAACCGCTGTTGCATCAGGTCGCTGTGCATATACAAGAAGCTGTTCGTCATAACGTAACTTATAATTTCGGCAAGCCGAAGCTAAGAATGCCTGCCAGTTCTGAGGATTTGACACAACCGTTTTGCAGGTGCGGTTGTAAAGTTCAGAAATAAGGTCATATTTTCGTGCCATTACTCTTGCACCTCCTTATCGCTGTTTTTCTCTGTTTCTGGTCTTGTTTTTTGACGGTTCGGATTGATTGATAGGTTCAACTTTGCTTCCATTAAGCTCCATTTTTTCAGCAAACTCGCATATATGATAGCAGCAATTCCCGACGTACAAATGATAGTCATCAATATACTTACACGCTCTGTCTGTTGTGTGTCCATCACGAAAAGTAATCCTGATTTTTCCACCATCGGGAATATAAAATTTTAAATTGTAATGACTGTCAATAAATCGAATTTGCTTTTCCTGCGGCTCTGCTCTATTCTCCTGTTGCTTCATTTTCCTTACCTCTCATTTTTGTTGCTTCATCAGAACCGCCGCCCAAATACGAAAAGAGTTTACCGGACTTTGTATTCTTCTGAAGCTCCATAATCACCCCCATATCAGGAATCGTGATATTCGGGATTTTCAGGATTGCTTCCATATCAAGCTGCTGCAACTTTTTCTCCGTATCACAACCGGAGTCAAAGAGTTTATTCAGCACCTTGACCTTATTCTGAAAAGTTGCTTTGTCTTTCACGAAAATACCTCCTTAGTTAATGTTGATTACAATAGAAATACTGCCACTCTGTTCTTCTTTCTGCGGATTACGTGAATACTCAGGAAAAAGGGACTGTACTCTCTGCCTTGCCCTGCGTATGGTTTCAAAACAAGGAAGTCCGTATGCTCGGTAATTAAATACAATATCCTCAAGTGGAAGATTTCCGGCAGGTATATATCCGTACCGATTGTAATAATGCAGAATGAGAAGCATATCATCATACCTCGACATCGGGCATTCCTTTAAGATTTCAAGCACTCGGCTCTCCACCGTTTTCTGTTGTTTCATAATGTTCCTCCAAAAATTAAAGGGACAGAGTTTTTACGCTCTGCCCCGACTGGTTAATGTTCGCTTGTTACTTACTTCTTACGGTTTTTAACCTGAAGAAAGATAAAGCCGCCGACAATAACGGCAACTAATGCGATAGCGATAATTGTCTTTGCTTCCATTACTCGTTACTCTCCTTTTTCTTCTTTTTGTGTGCAACAACAGAAGTTATAGCGATACCGACAGCAGAAAATCCGGCAAGGACATACCAAAGTTTCATATTGGTATCATCTCCTGTTTTCGGCGTATCTCTTAACTCATTGTGCATTTTTACAACGGCTGTTTCATCAAGTTTGATAGTAACATTCTGGTCGGCAGGTGTGATATATGCGGCAGACGCATTGTTTGCCACTTCTGATACGGTATATTCGCCAATACGAAGTCCCTTAATCACGATTTCGCCATTCTTATCTGTTTCAAATGTCATATCATACCCGTTTGCTCCGGTTACTCTGAACGCAAAACCTTTGACCTTACCGTCTGAAGATGTCTTGACGATTTTCAGTGTTCCACGCATAGCTTCATTGATAAATCCAACTCCAGCCTTATTCTCAACGGAATAAGTTGTTTCGTCTTTCTCAATGAAAACAGAGTATTCTCCCTTATCAAGCAGGAAGCCCTCCGGTGCTTTTGTTTCACGGACAATATATTTTCCGTAAAGCAGCTCTTTCATCTCATAAATTCCGGTTTCAGTTTCTTCAAGATTTCCGATAAGTTCATCTCCATCATCAATCTTTCCGTTCTCATTGGTGTCCTTATATACCTCAAAGGTTGCACCCGTAAGCTTGTTATCCGGATATTCAGCATCCACCTTCGTGAGTATGATATTGCCGTGAACATACTCATTGATAATCTCAATTTCAACTACCTGCTCGGCTTTGCTGATATTGACCTCATACGCTTTTTCATCAAGAACAAATCCCTTTGGCTGCTCGATTTCTCTTACAATCCATTTGCCATAAGGAACTTTTGCAAAAGAAAAACTACCGTCTTTTGCAGAGGTAGTCGTCATAAGTGCAGTATCCTTTGTAAATTCTGTTTCTTCGGCTTTGAAGATACCGATAACAGCACCCTCAAGTGCTTCTCCATTCTCGTCAATCTTCTTACCTGATACAGAACCATAGATAAGTTCATTCTTGATTTCTTTTCCGTCATTCACTTTGATTTCAACCGTTGCGGTATCCTGACCTGCGTATTCAAATACAACCGGATACTTCGTATCAGAGAGAATATAATGCTCATCGGTTGCAATCTCTTTGACATAGTATTTGCCAAACGGAAGGTCTGACTTCATAACAGCAGTTCCATTTTCATTTACGCTGACAATCTCAATCAGTCCATCAGTCGGAATAACTGTACCGCTTGCAGATACAATATCTTCTGCGGCATAAAGACCAAAGCTGATATTTTTGATTTCTCCGTTATCGCCAATACCAAATGTCTTGTCCTTTTCAATGGCTTTTGCAAGGCTTACCTGAACTTTCTGTCTTTCGTTATAGAACGATGTGGAAGTTTCGGTAACAGAGATATTCTGACCTGCGTAAGTAAGCTCAACCGTATGTGTTTCGCCACTCACTACCATTCCATAAGGTGCGGTAATTTCCTTGACCTCGTATTTTCCGAGATAAAGTTCTTTGCTCTTCACAAATCCATCGGAGCTTGTTGTGATAGTATCTACCACTTCGCCCTTTGAAAAGCGGAGTGTACCGTCCGGTGTACTAATATCTTCCGCAGCACGGACTTCATAAACTGCACCCTCAAGTCCTGCCACTTCATAAACAGGCTGATAAATAACATCACTGTCCTCAGAACCACTTACATTGACACCACTAAATACTTCTCCAGTCTTTTCAACCGTGATAGTACCTTTCTGTGCCATATTCGGCTTATTGACTTTCACAACAGTTACGCCGCCTTCCTCTGTGGAATTTTCTTCGGTAATATCAAAATATACCGGAGTATCATCAAGTACATATCCGTATGGAGCTTGTACCTCTACGATAGAATATCCCTTGCCGTAATCCAGTTTCTCAGGTGTGACAAGAGAACCATTTGCGTCGGTATAGAACACATCAATCGTGGTCGGTGTCGGATAAGTAAAGGTCATTTTAACCTGATTGCCCTGCGGGTCGTAAATCTTAAATCCTGCTCCTGCATACGGAATACTCTTTCCGCTTTCTGCGTCCACCTTGACTACATTGACAAAACTCTCAAAGTTACGGTTATTGATAAGATAACGGTAGGTCTGTGCGTTCTGCGAAATAAACACATCAAAATCGTCCATCATCTCTCTGCCTTCCCAACCGGAAGTCTGGTGTACGGTATAAATACCATACGGCATATCTTTTGTCTGACCGAAACCATTTTCATCGCAAACGATAGTATCTCTCTCGTCTTTATTGGCTGCGTCATAGCTTCCGGCAGATTTCAAATATATCTCAAAGGAAGCACCCTTTTCAGGAGTTTCAATCTTTGTTTCTCCATCGTCGGTATGTTTAATGATAGCCACATTGCCTTTGATTACCTGCTCGGTTACATCATTGGAAGTAAGGTTGTGTTCCACCTCATAAAGTTTCGGGTCTGCACCTACTTCATGGATAGTCTTATCAAGCAAATATCCCTCTGACGGTGTAATTTCTCGGATTGTCCAGTCGGTATCACAAACATATTCTTTGGTAGTGAACTGACCGTTTTCATCAGTAACATACTTATCTACAAGCGTTTCTCCCTTATAGATACCATAAACTGCTCCCGAAAGTTTGGCATTGCCCTGTGCTTCGCCTTTCTCAGCGTCGCTCTTTGTTACTGTTACAGTAAATTTCTTCAAAATGTTATTGAAGTTTCTTGTGGTTACTTCTTTCCACTTCACTGGTGCAGTCTGATTTTTTGGCACAACATAGCGGATAGCTGTGTCCACTTCCTCAAGAGTATATGGTTCAGAACCACTGATAAGCACATCTTTGAAAGTTGCCACACCGTCTTTGTCCGTAACTGCATACTGGTCAACAGCATCACCGGAAAGAGAAGTACCGAAAAGATGGAACTTCACACCTTCAACAAGGTTATCTTCCGAGGACTTCACTACCTGAAGGTCGCCACGCTTCAATTTGTTATTGAAAGTGACCTTTGCAACCTGCCCTGCTACAACAGTAACTCTATGTGTTTCCTGCGGCTCATACTTATCATATGCCTGCTCGGTTACAGTATAGATACCCGGCATAAGGTTATCAATCTGGAACTTACCGCCATTGGCTGTTGTAACTGTCTGATTGATACCGTTTCCAGTAATCGTGAAGTTAATACCGTCAACTTTTCCGTCCTCACTGGTCTTTACAATCTGACAAGAACCATAGCTGACTTTCATCTTCACATAACCGTTGATACTGTCGCTTACTTCCTGAGCATAGCTGACAACATCCTGCACACTGGAGTTCTGACCGTGTTTACCCTCTGACCATACAACCACACCTCTGCGGACTGCATTTTTCTTCGTTGCGGTAATGGTAAATTCCTTACTCGGTGCAGTATCCATAGAAACAGTAAGTTTGTTACCATTCACTGAAAAACTTACTCCACTGATACTTGCCTTGAAATTATACTTAGACAGCACATTATTGGAATCTGTCAGAGTAGTTGTGTACTTACTTCCGTTCCACTCAAGTTCTATTGTTTTTGCCGAACTGGATGATTTATTACAAAAGTTCGGTATGGTCGCATGGTTCTGGACACTCTGCACCATACTGTTGTAATAACTGAAAATTTTATTGCGGAGCGGATGCTTTGCATTGATGACATCTTTCACATTGCTGCAACCACTGGCTGCTACATGATTGAAGTTCGCATCACGCTCTCCGATAACAGTTTCCCAGATAAGAAGCTGTGTAGCATAAGCCTGTGCAATGCTGTTTGCTGCTACTTCATTCTGTGACCTCCAAGATGTCGAGATTGTCCCACGATAGCCATACTGTAAAATACGACCAACGAAAAGACGGATTTCATCTCCGGAAATAACCCCATTGGCTGCAAGGTTATTAAAATAATTTTCGTCATATTTATTCATTGTCTGACCGACCTTGAGCGAAATTCCCGGCTCAATACAATATGCAACATTGCCTGAGTATGAGCCAATAGCCTTAAGATTGGTAAAATTGGAACGTCCGGTATGCCAACCATTTTTCAAGGTCAAATTGCTGTGTCCCCATACCCCATCGTAATTAGCATCGCCATCACGAGGGAAATCGACCATATAGACATCAGCTTTTTCTCCCGAAGCAGCATATGCTGTTGTCGAGCCAATGCCTGCAAAAGTGGTCACACACATAAGGGTCGCCAAGAAAAGCGACGTGACTCTTTTGAATTTTGACTTTATCATTGCGTTTCCTCCTGTAAAATTGAAAAACACACCGTATTTCTACGATGTGCCTTTGTGGATTTTCTCTTACGACAAGATTTACCTGCCGAAAAACAAATGCGGATTTTTCGTTAATTTTTCATTTTAGCATACACCTCCAGTCTGTTCATACTGTGCGATTCCCCCTTAGAGATAGACATATACTTTGAGATAGTTATATTCAAGTGAGATAGTATATATCATTTTCGGTAGGTAAAAGTATAACTAAGGGGTTAGAGTGTGAGAAAGGGGAACTGTAAAACAGGCTATCTGCTGTCACGTTCTGCACGATTACGCAAAAACTTGTTGTAATGCTCCAATGCTTTGCAGACAAAATCCTCCGTCTGACTGACGGGAATGTTTTTCGGGATAAGCTGTCTTACTCTGTCGCCCCTCAACACGATTTTTTCCTTTTGGTTCGGCTTTTCCTCAGACATAACAGCGTGGATTGCTTCGGTTGTAAGGTTGCCCTCGTTGAATAACTTTCGCATACGGATTGTCTGGTCGTGTGACGGGGTTGCGTCATTCAAGTCGATTTCGTCAACCACATCACGCTGGCAATCTTCATCAAGATAAGAAAGTTCTACGGCAGGACGCATTTTAATACGCCCCTCATCAACAAATTCAAGCAGTTCAGGAACAAGGTTTGTCAGACGAATATAACGCTGTATTTGTGTTTGACTTTCTCCACTTTGTGCAGCAAGTTCTTCCCTTGAATAATTTTGTCCCACTGGGACTAAATTATTTTTTGTAGGTCTGCCTGCTTGTCTTTTCATTGCTTCCAAACGCATTTTATAGGCAAAGGCTTTTTCACTTGGCAATATCTCTGACCTCTGAAAATTACTCTCAACCATTAAAATGGTCGCTTCATCTCTGTTCAGGTCTACAATCTCACTTCTCAGGGTTTCAAATCCTGCCAGTTCACACGCTCGCTTTCGTCTGTGTCCTGAAACAAGTTCGTATCTGCCGTCCTCTTTCTGCCTTACCGTTGCCGGAGTAATAACCCCTCTTTCCTTGACACTCTCCACAAGCTGCATCATATCCTCATCATCCCTGACCTTAAACGGGTGGTCGGGGAAATCATCAATCAGCTCCAACGGAATATCTCGGATTTTTGAAAGCTGTTCTTCATCTCTCTGTGCCTGAGTGGTAAATAAATCATCGAGCTTCGTGAGAGTGAAGTCGCTCTTTCTTCCTGCCATCGGCTAACACCTCCTTTGTAAATTCAGCGTATGCCTTTGACACTGTGCTGTTTGGCTCATAAGCATAAATGCTTTTGCCTTTTGAAGAAGTTTCTGCGGCTTTTACGGCAATCGGAATTTGTGTTCGATACATTCTTATCTGATTACCGAAGTTTGCCCTGAGTGCTTCCACCGTACTCTTTGCAAGGTTTGTTCGGCTATCCACCAAAGTAAGCAGCATACCGTCTATCTTAATATCAGGATTGATATACTTCTTTACTTTTGAAATGGTCTGCACAAGCTGTGTCATACCCTTTGCAGGCAAATACTGAGCCTGAACCGGAATGATAACACTGTCTGCCGCCGATAAAGCATTGAGAGTAACCATACCAAGTGAAGGCATACAGTCTATAATTACATAATCATATCTGTTCTTCACTTGACTCAGATAGTTCTTGAGTGTAGTTTCTCTGCTCATTGCGTTCATAAGGTTAAATTCCATTGCTGAAAGTTCAAGGTTTGCCGGAACAAGGTCAACACCTTCTTCGTGGTGCAGGATACCAACCATAGGGTCTGTCATCGTTTCATTGATTACATCTGTGAGTTTCGTTGCAAGCGTGATACCCAAGCCGTCTGTATCCTGCCAGCCAAGACAAGTCGTTAAATCGCCCTGCGGGTCTGCGTCTACGAGCAATACTTTCTTGCCCTGCATTGCAAGCCCGACTCCAAGATTAACTGTTGTGGTGGTCTTTCCGACTCCGCCTTTCTGGTTACATACGGAAATCGTTTTGCAGTTTGACACTTCTTTTTGCCCTCCTTTCTGAAAATTCATAGCCACCGCATTATGGCTATGTACCTGACCGACTCATTTCCTAATCGGTCATAGCAATATTTGTTCTCAACACCCCTTGCCAAGCAAAACGCTTATGGGAAGTCACTAAGGAACAGACTGCTTATCTGTATCATAGGATTCTAACCTCTGCCGGGTACTCCGCCAGCTCCGTAGAGAAGTATCATTATCATTCTGACTGTCATCGCCATATCAGGGGCAACCCGATACTCATAGCCGGAGTTCTCGCTATTCTGAAATACAGAAATCACGGCGTACCTGCTAAAGTAGCTATCATCAGAAATAAAGTCTTAGTGAATGACTTATTCAATTTTCAAGTGAAAAGGCTTCCGGTTTTGCTATCCGGAATGAACCCCTTCACTCATTTGGACAAAGGTGTATGAAATGCACACCCAAAATCGCTACTTTTGAAAAAATTTCTTGAAAAAATTTTTTCTGAACGAAAAAAAGCCGCCTATTTTCCTCAAAATTGAGGTCAATAGACGGCGGGTAGAAATATTCACAATTTTGGTGTATAATATGAAATCCAGAGAAAAACAAATCGGAAGTTATGGAGGAGAAAACAACAATGAAAGAAAAGACATATCAGACTCGTTGCGGAACAATCCACTACTGGACAAGCATATCAAGCCTGAATGCAATTACCCTTGTTTTTTTGCCGGGATTGACCGCTGACCATAGATTGTTTGATAAGCAGATTCTGTTTTTTGAGAAAAAGTATAATATTGTGGTGTGGGATGCACCGGCACACGCTACCTCATGGCCGTTTCGGTTTGATTTTGATTTGTTCGATAAAGCAAAATGGTTGAACGAAATTTTAAATCAAGAAGAAATCAACAAACCTGTCATTGTTGGACAATCTATGGGTGGATATGTGGGGCAGGCTTATGCACAACTCTATCCAAACCAGTTGAAAGGTTTTGTTTCCATTGACTCTGCACCGTTGCAACGAAAGTATGTGACTGCGGTTGAAATCTGGCTTTTGAAGCGGATGGAACCGGTATATGCTCATTATCCATGGAAGTGGCTACTGAAATCGGGAACGGAAGGTGTTGCCACATCTGTTTATGGCAGAAATTTAATGCGTGAAATGATGCAGGTTTATGACGGTAACCAAAAGCGTTATGCACAAATTGCCGGACATGGCTTTCGTATTTTGGCAGAGGCAATGGAAAAGAATCTGCCGTATGAGCTTAAGTGTCCAGCTTTGTTGATATGCGGTACACAGGATCATGCCGGTTCGTGCATACGGTATAACAAAGCGTGGCATAGAAACACGAAAATTCCTTTAACATGGATTGAAGGAGCTGGACATAATTCTAATACAGACAAACCTGAACAGATAAATAGTTTGATAGAAGAATTTGTTACAAATATTTAACAATAGACAACTTCCAGTTTGTCGAACACATGAAAATTTGAAGTTTCGTAAGGATTTTTAAAACTGTCTCATTGTATGGTTTCGTTTATTAAGATATGATTGGTTTGGAGGTGATACATTATGGCAAATGAAGATAAAAAAGATTTTAATGCTATGCTTATGGATAGCAAGGATATGCCAAAAGTTCAAATCATAACAGATGAAAAGAGCATCGAAAAATATGGTGGAGATAAAATGTATTTTGCCCCACCTATTGACTACGACAAAGTAATGCGACTTGTGCCTTGTGGAAAATTACTTACAGTAGGTACAATAAGGGAATTCTTTGCTAAACAAAATGGTGCTGATTTTACAGAGCCAATTACAGCTGGAATTTTTGTTTCGATAGTTGCATGGGCGAGTTATCAGCGTGCAGAAGATAAAACCCCTTATTGGAGAACATTAAAAGCAAAAGGGGAATTAAATGCAAAGTATCCAGGAGGCGTTGAGGCACAAAAGGAGATGCTTGAAAAAGAGGGACATATCGTAATCCAAAAAGGTAAAACCAATATTAAGTATTATGTTAAGGACTACGAAAAAGCATTATTTACATTGTAATAGATAATGTGAAAATTCCAGTTTGTCGGACTTACTACTTACTCTACAATAATCAAAGACCGCTTACATCCTGTAGGCGGTCTCTTTTCTTATTCAGAAATATTTGATTTTGAGCTTTCTTTTCTTGGCTGACATTACCTTGCAGAGAACATCGTCAACCCCGTCGGTATATCTGCCTTGTGCTATCAGGCTGTTCTTCAAACGGATAAGTGATTGTATTACTCTGCCATATTCGTCATCATTAAGATAGATATGGAACTTTTCTTCTCTCATAGTCTTTTCCTCCATTCATTAAATTTTGCTCTGATTACCAAAACATCTGCATCAGTGTCAGAATAAATAAAGATATGTACGCTTTTGAAAACTGCTTTTACTCTGTCGGAATATTCCGCTTCCGTTTCGGTTGTCTTAAAAGGGAGTTTAACGAGTTTTATATTTCGCTGCTTGCATAAGTGGCTTTTGAGAACCTCCATCTGTTCTGAGCCGCTCGTAAATTCTATCGCCAGCTTTTCTGACGGAATGTAGGTTTCAAGTGGTATTCCTAATAGTTTATCTGAACCGAGCTGCACTTTTAATCCTTTTTGATTTGCGTAATAGGCAACAGCCAAGCCGGGGAACACGGAGCGATATTGGCTTTCGCATACGGTACATTTTCCTTTAAGAATTGTTCTGTCGCTGATTTTTGCTTTCCAAGAGTGTCCGAGTGAACATTTCCACCACGCTCTCTTTGCTGAAGTTCGTGATACTTGTGTCGGTTTCAATTTATTCTGTTCATAATCCCATTCGCTGAGAAGCTGACTGTCTGTGGTCGCCAAATCATTATATCCGGCAAGGACTTCTCTCTCCGCACAAACAGGGCATACCGTACCTTTCACACGGGCATTGATAACTGATTTCCACTCGTTACCGCATTTACCGCATCTCCACCAGACATTTTTCCTCGACTTTGCATTTACTTCATCAGGCTTCAATGGTAAGTTCTTCTCCGACCACTCAGAAGCAATTTCAGGGTGTGTTGTCTGCAAATCGTTAAACCCTTTCAGGAATATGTACCCACTGCAATACGGGCATTTACTGCCACCGGAACGGGTAGAAATAAGGGTGTTCCACTCTCTGCCGCAATCCTTACACTTCCACCAAGCCTTACGATTGGCAAAGACCGTAACCTGCGTTGGAAGTGTCGGATAATTTCTGTCCGACCACTCGGCTGCTATATCCGGCAGAAGTGTTGCAAGGTCATTAAATCCTGCCAACACTTTATTATGGGAGCAATACGGGCAACCAGTTTTATTTATTGTCCTGCTCTTAACAGCAGCTTCCCACTCGTGTCCTTTTTCACATCTCCATATCACTTTCTTATGAGAACCAATAGAAACTTCTGTCGGTTTTATCTTATTCTTTTCCGACCACTGCTTTTCCAGTAGCGGCTCTAATGTCGCCAAATCGTTAATCCCTGCAATCACTCTCGCACCGGAACATATAGGGCATTTTTCTCCATTGGAACGAGCCTTAATGCTTGTCTGCCATTCGTGACCGCAAGCACCTTTCCACCATACTTTTTTATTTGAACCGAAAGTAATGTCATCAGGTGTAAGCGGTAAGTTCTTCTCCGACCACTCCGAAACAAGCTCCGGATGTACTTCTGTTAAACTGTTGTTCATAGCCAAACCTCAACCTCCTTGTGCTTAGAGTATATGAAGTTTTGGCTTTATCTAGTAGTTTGCGAATATCCGTATAAATAGAAAAAGCCCTTTGAGAAAAGGATTTCTCCTCTCTCAAAGGGTAGTTTAACTTTTACTTAGAATTATCTTTTTTAATAACTAAGTTGTAATTGCTATCATAATACAGTCCAAGTTCTCTACACATTCTATCGTTCACATTATCTAACGCTTTCTTATATTCTGCATACGTTGGAGACAGAACCATCAAATTAGGAATGAATATATCGTTATAGCCTTTATTTTGTAACTCTTTCTGCATTTTTCTCTGTGAAACAAATGCCGGATGATATTTCATTATACTGTTTTTCATTTTAGCACCTTTCCATACTTTTTCTTTTAAGCTTTCGTAGTCACTTTCACTCATATCACGATAATAGGCTATCATCTCATCTGCGGTTCTGATTTCTTGTGCAACCCCACCTATCATCTTCGCACCTATTCCCATGATAAAAGGAACTTTCAATGTCGTTTCATCGCAATATTCTAATATATTCTGTAGTGCTTGCTTCTGTTCCAGAGTCTTCAACCTTACATTAAGAAATGGTTTGAAATGACTTTTAAAATAATCTCCCCATTCTTTTCCCGGTAGCAAAGACTCAATCGCATTTTCAACGGTTTGATAATCAAGTGCCTCATTAGCTTTGTCTGCGTCACCATCATCTATAAATTGCTTCAAAGCTTCAAGTTCTGAGTCTTTTAAAACTTTTTCCTGCACTTTTTCTTGATAAATACGAAGAAGAATACTTTTGTCGCCAGTTTCCAAAAGGCTCTGTATGTCTTTAATACTAATACCGAGTTTTCTATATACTGAAATCTTTTTTAAAGTTTCAACATCTTGTGCAGTATAGTTACGATAACCATTGTTATCTTTATCCACTGACAGCAATCCTTTTTCTTCATAATACTTAACTGCACGCTTTGTCATTCCAACCTCATTTACAATTTCATTCAATAACATCGGATGCACCTCCTTATGATTTATGTGGATAGTATAAGCGTATACGCTGCGTATAGGTCAAGGGTTTTTCGTCTTTCTTCTAAAAATGGGCAATCCCGATTTCAGGACTGCCCATTCATTCTGCTAATTATGCGATTTTTTCTTGCTTGCACCGATTTCTGCATCAATTGATGTAAGTTTGATGTAAATCGCTGTTTTTTTAGTTTTTTATCAAATGAAGTACGTCCCGTCTATTTGATAAAACGGTACATCTTTACATCATCTTAATAGAGCTTTGCACCTGCCGGAATACGGTCATCTACCATAAGAAGATTTAAGCCTTCACGACCATCTTCTTCGTGTACTGCCGAAATCAGCATACCGCAGGAGTCAATTCCCATCATCTTTCTCGGCGGAAGATTTACGATAGCGATGCAAGTCTTTCCAACCAGTTCTTCCGGCTCATAATACTCGTGAATACCGCTTAAAATCGTGCGGTCTTCGCCTGTTCCGTCATCAAGGGTAAACTGCAACAGCTTCTTTGACTTCGGTACTGCTACACATTCTTTTACCTTAACGGCTCTGAAATCTGACTTTGAGAATGTGTCAAAATCAACTGCTTCCTCAAATAAAGGCTCAATCTTTACTTTTGAGAAATCAATCTTTTCCGGTGCTGCTTCTACATTTTTTTCTGCTGTTTCAGAAGCCTGATTATTTACATCATTTTTCTTATTTACACCATCTAAGGACTTCATTGTCGGGAACAACAACACATCCCTAATCGCCGCAGAATCAGTTAATAACATACACATTCTGTCAATCCCGAATCCAATGCCACCTGTCGGAGGCATACCAATCTCCAATGCATTCAGGAAGTCTTCATCTGTCGTATTCGCTTCCTCATTCCCCTGTGCCAACTGCTCTTCCTGGTCTTTGAAACGTTCTCTCTGATCAATCGGATCATTCAACTCTGAGTAAGCATTCGCCATCTCCCATCCATTCATGAAGAACTCGAAACGCTCTACATATTCCGGATTCTCTGGTTTTTTCTTGGTCAGCGGAGAGATCTCAATCGGATGATCCATTACGAATGTCGGCTGGATCAGATGCTCCTCCACAAACTCTTCAAAGAACAGATTCAGGATATCTCCTTTCTTATGACGCTCCTCATACTCTACATGATGCTCATCCGCAGCCTTTCTGGCCTCTTCCAGCGTTGTAATCTCATTCCAGTCAACACCGACATATTTCTTAACTGCATCTACCATCGTGATTCTCTCAAATGGCTTGCCAAGATCCATCTCTACGCCATTGTATGTGATCGTCGTAGTTCCAAGCACCTCCTGTGCCACATGGCGATACAAGTTCTCTGTCAGATCCATCATTCCGTTATAATCCGTATATGCCTGATATAATTCCATCAGCGTAAATTCTGGGTTATGTCTGGTATCCAGACCTTCGTTACGGAATACTCGTCCAATCTCATAGACTCTCTCAAGTCCTCCTACAATCAGGCGTTTCAGATATAATTCCAAAGAGATGCGCAGTTTAAAGTCTTCACCCAATGCATTAAAATGTGTCTCAAACGGCCTTGCCGCAGCTCCGCCTGCGTTGCTTACCAGCATAGGAGTCTCTACCTCCAGGAATCCCTGTCCGTCCAGATATCTTCTGATAGAACTTAAGATCTTAGAACGCTTGATAAATGTATCTCTTGCTTCCGTATTCATGATCAGATCTACATATCTCTGGCGGTAACGCATATCTGTATTCGTCAAGCCATGGAACTTCTCCGGAAGGATCTGTAGACTCTTAGAAAGAAGAGTCACGGCTGATGCATGGATAGATATCTCGCCCGTCTTAGTTTTGAACACTTCACCTTCCAGGCCAATGATATCTCCGATATCCATTTTCTTAAAATCTTTATACGAATCTTCGCCAATGCTATCTCTTGCAACATAAGACTGGATATTGCCGCTCTGGTCAAGAATATTGCAGAAAGATGCTTTTCCCATGACACGCTTCTGCATGATACGGCCTGCAAGTGCTACGTGCTTGCCTTCCATCTCCTCGTAGTTCTCTTTGATATCCATCGCATGACATGTTACGTTATATTTCGTGATCTCGAACGGGTTCTTACCATTTGCCTGAAGATCTGCCAGTTTTTCACGGCGAACCTTTCTTAATTGGTTTACATCCTGTTCCTGTACTTTTTTCTGCTGTTCAGCCACGTTTCCCTCTCCTTTCATATGTTCAAATTCAGACTCCCCGGATCAGGGAGTCTGATATATCTCTGCCTTTATACTGTTTTATTGCTTTAATAACAAACTGCTGCATTGACGCGATTTTCGCGAATACATTAATCCACAATACACCAGCCATATTCTTCCGGAACCTACATAGAACGGCTGATATGAAGCACTTCATACTCCATAATACCTGCCTGGGTCTCAACTTCAACAGAATCTCCAACCTTGCAGCCGATCAGTGCCTGACCTACCGGTGACTCATTGGATATCTTCCCTTCCAGGCTGTTCGCTTCTGTAGAACCTACCAGTTTGAATTCCATCTCTTCGTCAAATGTCTTGTCATATACTTTTACTGTACATCCCACGTTAATCTTATCAAAGTCTACTTCATCCTCCACCACAACTTCTGCATTCTTAAGGATGCCTTCTAATTCCTCGATACGTGCCTCTATGTCACGCTGCTCATCTTTTGCAGCATCGTATTCTGCATTCTCTGAGAGGTCTCCCTGTTCTCTGGCTTCTTTGATCTTGCCCGCAACTTCTTTACGCTTTACCACTTTCAAATGCTCCAGTTCATCCTCCAATGCCTTAAGCCCGGCATAAGTAAGTAACCTTTTCTTTGCTTCCATGTGTCTTGCTTCCTTTCTTTTCTCATACTTTATTCCCGCGGGCTTTGTATCACAAGGCTGCCCTGGCGGATATGCTATCGCTCCAAATATATTCTTCAAAGGTGATCCGTAGACCGTACCATCTTTGTTCATCTTTTGACAAAAAATAGACTTTCACAATTTCATTATTATACCCAAACACCGTCTTAATGTCAACCTATTTTGACATAGGATTGCCTCATATAATTCTATTTTATTCTCGTATTCAGAAGTTCTTCCAATTCCTCATAGGATTCAACTTTATTGATATCATCCCTAAGTTTTGCAGAACCTTCCATCCCTTTGGTATACCATGCCACATGCTTGCGCATCTCGCGGATTCCAAGGTAATCTCCTTTGAATTCTATCTGAAGTCTTGCATGTCTTAGCATGGTCTCTTTGACCACTTCTTTTGATGGTCTCTCCGGCATCCTCCCTGTCCTATCATATTCCACGAGTTCCCGGAATATCCATGGATTTCCCTGAGCGCCTCTTCCGATCATAACACCGTCACATCCGGTCTGTTCTCTTAATGCCAGCGCCTTTTCTCCCGACGTCACATCTCCATTGCCGATAACAGGAATGGACACCGCTTCTTTCACCTGACGGATGATCTCCCAGTCTGCCTTGCCAGAGTAATACTGCTCTCTGGTTCTCCCGTGGACAGCCACCGCTGCGCCTCCGGCTTCTTCGATAATCTTCGCGATCTCTACCGCATTTACATGATCGTCATCAAAGCCTTTCCGAATCTTCACTGTTACCGGTTTCTGAATTGCCCGGGCAGTCTGATACACAATCTCATATACCAGTTTTGGAGTCTTCATAAGCGCAGATCCTTCCCCATTCTTCACCACCTTCGGCACCGGACATCCCATATTGAGATCCAGGATCTGGAACGGAAGTTCTTCAATCTGTTTTGCAATCTCGCTAATAATATGTGGATCAGAGCCAAATAACTGTAATGATACCGGATATTCCTGCGGATGGATGGAAAGCAATGCTTTGGTATTCTTATTTTTATACTGCAGCGCTTTGGCGCTGATCATCTCCATGCATAATAAGCCCGCACCTTGCTCTTTACACAACAGACGGAACGGCAGGTCGGTTACACCTGCCATGGGGGCAAGGATGTATGGATTCTCAAGTTTTACGTCTTTTATATTCATTCAGGTACACCACATTTCGCAATTTGGGACGTAGTAAAAGTGCATTTTACTACGTCCCCAGTTAAAATCTTAACATTCTCTATCTTTTATTTTTCTCATAGATAAACCGCAGTCCCTTAAGCGTCAACTGTGAATCATACACGTCGATCACATCCGTCTCTGCCGCGATCATCTTGCCTAATCCGCCGCTTGCCACAACTTTCGCATCGTGATAACCGGATTCTTCCTTGATCTTCCTGACAATGTACTCTGTCTGTCCGATCTGCCCGAATACAAGTCCCGCCTGCATACTGGCGATAGTTTCTTTGGCTATGATGGAATCCGGCTTCTTGATCTCAATCGCCGGAAGCATTGCAGCCTGTCCTGTCATCGCCTGTGCGGAGATACGGATTCCCGGCGCGATAACTGCGCCTTCGAATGTTCCGTTCGGGCTTACGATATCATAAGTTGTAGCGGTTCCGAAATCGATGACGATCACCGGACCACCGTACAATGTATATGCCGCAACAGCGTCCACAATGCGGTCTGCTCCTACCTGCTTCGGATTCTCCGTCGCAATGCGGATACCGGTTTTAATTCCGGCAGATACGATCATTGGTTTTACGGAGAAATATTTTATAATCGCGCTTCCAAGCGAATGCATGATATCCGGCACTACGGATGCGATGATTACCGCATCGATCTCTGTACTTTTCACGCCTTGAAACTCTACCAATTCTTTTAACGTAATTCCATACTCATCCGAAGTTCTTGGCAATTTTGTCGTCATACGACAGGTTCCAAGCAGTTCCTCTCCCCGGAATACCCCCAGTGTTATGTTGGTATTTCCCGCATCTATTACTAACAGCATATTGTCCCTCCTACACTTCTTCCCCCAGGAAGAATACTTTATAATACATCTGCAAAGCCTCCAGAAGTTCCTGTTTCTCCCTCTGCAGCTGCTTAATCTTAAGCTGGCTTCCGATATCGTCGAACATCGGATCGCATTCATCGGATGTCACCTCGAAGCATAATTCCCCATCTTCTTCATACACCAGCGTCAGAATGCCGCCCACATCATGTACATAGAGCACGCACATAATCTTCAGTTCATTCTTAACCGCCTCCGGCAACTGTTCAAAATCCGGATTGAGGTAATATTTCTCTTCGTAAGAATTGGCACCGCAAAGTACCACTTTTCCATTATACATATCCATATACTCCTCTAACAGACACTTCGCCTGCATACACTTCTTGTTCCTGCCCGTCCTGCAGCCTTACAATCAGTTCGCCCGTCTCGTTGATTCCAAGGGCGTAAGCCTCATACTCATGTCCGGGTTCTAACACCTTAACCTCTTTATCGATATTCACAAGCAGAGAATTATATAGTTCCCTAACCCCTGACAGATCCTCTGTCTTTCGGAAGATCTCATAATACTTTTCGAAACTTTCCATCGTAGCAGCAATCAATTCCGAACGTTTTATATTCGTCCCCAACTCTGCCTTAAGCGAAACCGCCCGCTCCTGTATCTCCTGCGGAAATGTCTCCTGATTCACATTGATTCCCACGCCAATCACTACATAATTAATATAGTCGATCTCCGCACTCATCTCCGTCAGGATGCCGCATACTTTCCTGCCATGAATCACGATATCATTCGGCCACTTAATCTGCGACTCAAGCCCGGTCACCTTCTGAATCCCTTCCGCCACAGCAAGTGCCATAAGAAGCGTAAGCCTGGGCGCTTTGGACGGCAGCATATCCGGATGCAGCAGGATGGTCATATAGATACTGGTACCCGCCGGGGATTCCCAGGATCTTCC
Source organism: Bariatricus sp. SGI.154 (assembly GCF_050313795.1). Classification (NCBI taxonomy): domain Bacteria; kingdom Bacillati; phylum Bacillota; class Clostridia; order Lachnospirales; family Lachnospiraceae; genus Bariatricus; species Bariatricus sp. SGI.154. The sequence goes on along the minus strand of NZ_JBNPMC010000007.1, from coordinate 60,272 downwards.
TCTTCTTCCTTTGCCCGCCACTTGGCGGTCCGCCACAAATAACGTGCCATGTTCTTCGCCTTTTTCCCCGGCATCTTTGGCGCGGTTATTGGTAGAATCAGTCTCGTCATAGTAGACCACTTTCTTCCCCGCCCACCGGGTCTTCATCAGGCTTTCTATCTCGGCCTTGGACATAACATCCGGACTATCCACAAGGCGGTACCCTTTGTTGCGTACCGCCTCTATCTGATATCCTTCTTTTTTCAATTGTTCAATCACTTTCCATACAGCCGTCCGTGACACCTGAAAATGATCACAGATCTGCTGACCGGAGAGGTAAGTATCATTTTCCTTTAACAAACGCAATATTTCAGATTTCATACCGTCTCTATCTTTCACCTAATGTCGCTACCATAACAGCCTTGATCGTATGCATACGATTCTCAGCCTCATCGAACACCTTGGACTGTTCAGACTCGAATACCTCATCTGTCACTTCCATATCCTCAATGCCGAATCTCTCATGGATCTCTTTTCCAATCTTCGTCTTCAGATCATGGAAAGATGGCAGACAATGCAAGAAGATTGCCGTATCCTTAGCATTCGCCATTATTTCTGATGTCACTTTATATGGAGACAGTACACGGATTCTCTCTTCCCACACTTCATCCGGCTCACCCATGGATACCCATACATCTGTACAGATTACGTCCGCATCCTTCGTACCCTCTTTGACATCCTCTGTCAGGGTAATGGTTGCACCGCTCTCTTTCGCATACTCTTCACAGAGTGCCACTAATTCTGCATCCGGGAAATATTCCTTGGATGTACAGGCAACAAAGTGCATTCCCATCTTCGCACATGCGATCATATAGGAATTGCCCATATTATATCTTGCATCTCCCATGTATACCATCTTGATTCCCTTCAGGTATCCGAAATGCTCTCGAATCGTCAGAAGGTCTGCCAGCATCTGGGTCGGATGATATTCATTCGTCAATCCATTCCATACCGGAACCCCTGCATATTTGGCAAGTTCTTCTACAATCTCCTGGCCGAATCCGCGATATTCGATTCCGTCAAACATTCTTCCTAATACTCGTGCAGTATCTTCGATACTCTCTTTCTTGCCAATCTGAGATCCGCTCGGATCAAGATAAGTCGTTCCCATCCCCATATCGTGAGCAGCCACTTCAAAAGAGCAGCGGGTTCTGGTACTGGTCTTCTCGAAGATCAGCGCAACATTCATTCCTCTATATTTATCAACCAGCACTCCGTTCTTCTTCTTCTCTTTTAAGTCTGCCGCAAGATCCAGCAGATAGGTAATCTCCTCTGGAGTATAATCCTTCAGTGTCAAAAAATTTCTTCCTTTTAAGTTCATCGTCAATCCCTCTCTTAATCCTATTAGTATGTGCACGAACCTCGGAAGGTTCATCTGGTCGTTTAATGCTGCATATTTTGTATATACCATATCATATAATTGGTCTACTGTGTATATCTGATATTTCGGAATGTGCAATAATTTGGCAGTTGCCTCCAGCATTCCCAGAAACAAGTCCTTATCTTTATAGCCCGGAGACAATTTCAGCACAAATGCAATCTCGGCTTTCTCGATCTCCCTTAGTTCCTGCAGCAGCCTCTCATAATACTCTTCCTCGTGAGTCTGCCTGAGATAATAGATCATACCCTCCAGGCCATACAGCATCCGCTTCGCATCATAATAGCCGATCGTCAGATTCTGCCGGCTCCGTTTGCCAGAGAATTCGATAATACTGCCAAGTTTCACTTTTGGGGCGATCTCATATTTCACACCGTCCTTAGGCATCCGCACGCGCGGCTCACGCCCCGGTCCATAGATCCTTACCTCTATAATGTCTTCATACCCTCGCCTAACAAGGGAATTAAGCGGCACGTTGTTCACCACACCACCGTCAATATATTTCTTCCCATGAATCCGCTCATTCTTGAATCCAATCAGATAAGCGCTTGCCAACAGGAAATCTTCCAGGAGTCCTTCAGGAATATCTTCTATACTTAGATCCAACTCTCTGAATTCCGATAACGAGAATGTAAGCAGACAGAATTCCTTGCCGCATTCCCGGATTGCCCCCTCATCGACAGTCTCATGGATCAGTTCCCGAAGCGGCGCAATATCCACACCGCCATCCTTCAAGCGTTTCCATATCTCACTTAGGAATTCACGCATGGTGGTCTCTCCGTCAAACAGGCGCTCCATCCATTCATCATCCACATCCATTACAGTGGAAAATGTCATCTCTCGCCAAATCTTCTCTGCCTTCTCCACATCTCCCATGCAGACAAGCGCGCCATTTAACGCACCCACGGATGTTCCAGCCACTGCACGGATCTTCACACCGGCCTCCATCAGCGCCTTCCACGCGCCAATCTGATATGCGCCTCTTGCACCGCCGCCATCGAATACAAGTCCATATTCTTTTGTCATGTCAATGATGGGTTCGATAAGCCACACATCCTTTCACGCTGTCTGCATCCTACCTGTCTCTTTCATCCTTAGGACGTACGATTAATTTGACTCCCTGGATTCCATTTACCACTACAACCGTGTTCTTCGGTATCTTGCCGTCAGGCTCGTCCGTCTTCGCAGCCCATTCCTGCCCGCTGATCTCGACTCTTCCTGCTCCCTCAAAGGTATCGATATCCTCCAGTACCAGCGCACACTGTCCGATCAGACTCTCGGCATTCGTCTTCTGTCTCTCCTGGTTAAAATACTTTACCGCAATCGGTCTTGTCATCACCAGAAGCACGATGGACACCACTAGGAACACCACCACCTGAGTCACAGTCCCGAATCCAACCAGTTCAGCCGCCAACGCAGCCAACGCCCCTCCGGCAAACCAAATCGTAGTAAGCCCTAACGTTATAATCTCTATAATCAATAATATGATAAATAACAATAGCCAGTATATAGTCTGCATATGCATATGCCTCTTTTCCACTGTATCTAAAAGCAAATACCTTTTCTTCGTATTATAATACTATACTTTAATTCCTCAATCAAGTACACCCGGAATGTTGTCCCTTCCTCGTGGAATATGCTTCTTCTCAGAACTGCGTCCACTAGTTAAGATATGAACGCCTCCTCTGCCGTCCCACCTCGAACATCAATACAGAGGCCGCAATCGCCGCATTCAAAGATTCCACCTGACCTTCCATCGGAATCTTAATATAAGTATCCGCCAGTTCCGCGATCTCCTTCGTCAGACCATTTCCCTCATTACCAATCAGAAACGCACATGGAAGGCAGTAATTCTCCTCATCATAATCTCTCTTCCCTTCCAGATGGGCGGCATATGTACGGATTCCTCTTTTCTTAAGGTCGCAGACCGCCGTTTTCAGATCTTCCGCATAATAGAATGGCATACGATAGATCGAACCCATAGTAGAGCGAATCGTCTTCGGATTATAGATGTCCACACATTCCCGATCCATCACAATTCCGGTCACGCCCGCACCTTCCGCAGTCCGAAGAATCGTTCCAAGATTCCCCGGGTCTTGCAGATGATCCAGCACAATGATGTGCGGGCATTCTCCCCCTGCCACCTCATCGAGAGTATATCCCATCTGCTCCACAACACACAAGATTCCCTGCGGGGTCTTCGTATCTGACACATATGAAAACACGGTATCCGATAAGATCTCCGGGGTGATACGGCTGCCCGCCAGAACTTGATCCACCACCTGTTTTTCTCTCTGGTAGAATGTCTCCGTCACATATACTTCCCTTAACTTCCGAACAGGCACCTCCCGGAACATGCGGATGCCTTCTACCAGGAATACCTTCTCTTCATCTCTTGCTTTTCGCTTTTTCTTCAAGTTCACCAGATGCTTAATCCTCTGGTTTGAAGTACTCGTTATCATATGCTTTCCTGCCCTTCTCCATCTTACTGCAATTCTTAGCCCACAGTTTTCCCGTTATAATCTTTCTATCTATCATTTTCTATCTACAGTTTTTCCAATGCTGTGTTCGCGCCCACCAGGATCAATACAGCGCCCTCTTTCAGAGGTTTCTCCGGATCAGGATTCACCTCAACCGCCTCCCCTTCCTTCAAGCCAACAACATTCACATCAAAGGTACGCCTCACATCCAATTCCTGAAGCGATCTTCCAACCCATGCTTTCGGCACCTGGATCTCCATAATACTATAATCCGGCGACAGCGCGATCCAGTCCGCAAAATTCGCTGACATCAGATTCTTCGCAATCCGGCATCCCATCTCATACTCTGGAAATATCACTGCATCCGCCCCAATCTTCTTAAGTATCGTAGCATGAAGGTCATTCTTCGCTTTCGCCATCACATATGGAACCCCCATCTCCTTCGAAACCAGTGTCGCCATGACACTTGCTTCCATATTATCCGCAACTGCCACAACCACTCCATCCAAATTCCTGATTCCAAGAGACTTGATCACATCCGGGTTTTCCACATCTGCTTTCATTGCATAAGACACACGGTCAGCAATATCCTGAACACGCTCCATATGATTGTCTACCGCCACAACCTCGCATCCCATGCTCTGCAGCGTTACCGCCACACTCTCTCCAAAACTGCCAAGTCCAAGTACCGCATATTGTTTCTTCATACCAATCTCCTATTATCCAATCATAATTCTTTCTTTCGGCAGCTGCCGAATCTTATCTCTGGGGTTGCTATTTCCAGCAAATGTCAGCATCAGGGTAATCGGTCCCAAACGCCCCATGTACATCAGGATCATAATCACCACCTGGCTTGCCCGCTCAAGTTCCGGCGTCAGATTCGCAGTCAGTCCGACCGTACCGATTGCCGACGTCACTTCATATATAATATCCATCAGCGCCACGCTGTCCGGCTCGATCATCGTGATCGCCATCGTTCCCATCAACGCCGCCAGAAACGAAACCATCACAACCGAGATGCCCGCGCGCATATTGGCAGAGGATATTCTTCTTCCGAAGCATTCCACATCTTCTCCGCCCCGGACAAATGCAATACAGATCAACAGCAGCATCGCAATCGTCGTCGTTTTCACGCCGCCCGCCGTACCTCCCGGCGATCCGCCGATGAACATCAGAAGACAGCTTAACAGTTTTGACTCCGTATGAAGGGATGCCTGCGGTATGGAGAAGAAGCCTGCCGTTCTGGTTGTCACCGACTGGAAGCATGATGCCATGATCTTCTGCCCTATCGGCATGCCTCCCAGTGTATCCGGGTTATGATATTCCATCAGCAGGATTCCTATTGTTCCTGTCACAAGTAATGCAGCCGTCGTAATAATGGCGATCTTAGAGTGCAGCCGCAGCCTGGTAAACCACCATTTTCTCGGCAATTCATGGCGGTAAACCCTCCGAAGATTCCCAAGCACGTCATACCAGACCGAGAATCCGATACCACTTAGAACGATTAACAGCATCGTCGTAATATTAATAAGCGGATTCCCCGCATATCCAGCAAGACTATCTGTGCCCAGGATATCAATCCCCGCATTACAGAACGCAGATATCGCATGGAAGATACTGTATCCGATTCCACGAATCCACCCATACTCCGGCACGAACTGAAACGCATAAGCGATGGCGCCAGCCCCCTCCACCACGAACGTGCCAAGAATAACCTTCCGCACCATGCCGACAATACCGCCCAACTTATCCGTATTATAAGTCTCATGCAATACCACCCGTTCTTTTAATGTAATCTTCTTCTTGAGTATCAGGAAAAATATGGTAATGCATGCAATGATTCCAAGACCTCCAATCTGAATCAGCAGCAGAAGGATCATTTTACCTAATACCGTAAATTGAGCCGCCGGCACAATCGTAACAAGTCCCGTCACGCAGACTGCCGATGTCGCAGTGAACAGCGCGTCCATGAAAGCAAGCGGTTTCTGATTGCAGACAGGAAGCCACAGCAGACAAGCGCCAAGAAGGATCACTCCCAGGAACCCTATCGCCAATATTCTCACCGTATTCCACCGGATACTCTTTCTAACCTGCATCATTTGCCTGCCTTTCCAATTATATTTTCTAATAATAGTATCATTATATTCACAAGGATGCCCTTCGTCAACATCCAGGGACTCCTTCGAAATACAAAGGATAGCAACCATGCCCCCATAATTGCTATCCCCAGGTATACTATTATTTTATCATTCGCATCAGACTTTGAAACGGTATCCCACTCCCCAAATTGTCTCTATATACTGCGGATTGGAAGTATCCATCTCCACTTTCTCACGGATCTTCTTGATATGCACCGTCACCGTCGCAATATCTCCGATGGATTCCATATCCCAGATCTCACGGAATAGTTCCTCCTTCGTATACACATGGTTCGGATGGCTTGCAAGGAAGGTAAGAAGATCGAATTCCTTCGTGGTAAAGGACTTCTCCTGCCCATTAATCCACACTCTTCTTGCCGTCGTATCAATCTTAAGTCCCCGAATCTCAATTACCTTGTTCGCTTCCATCGCGCTTCCGGTCAGACGGTCATACCTTGCAAGGTGTGCCTTCACACGGGCAACTAACTCGCTTGGGCTGAATGGCTTCGTCATATAATCATCTGCCCCCAGTCCCAGACCACGGATCTTATCAATATCATCCTTCTTAGCAGATACCATAATAATCGGCGTATTCTTCACATCTCTGACCTGACGGCAGATATCGAAGCCGTCAATTCCCGGAAGCATCAGATCCAGGATGAACATATCATAATCCTCATTCAACGCTTTCTTAAGTCCCGTCGCTCCGTCATTCGCCACTTCTACCTGAAAACCGCTCAGTTCCAGATAATCCCTCTCCAGATCAGCAATCGCCTCTTCATCTTCTACAATCAATATCTTACTCATATATCGGTACCTCCTGATATTTTCTTAGGACAAAATACATCGTCGTTCCCGTATCTTCCCGGCTTGTCGCCCATATCTTGCCGCCATGTTCTTCTATAATCTTCTTTACAATCGATAAGCCGATGCCGCTTCCGCCCTTGGATGAGTTGCGTGAAGCATCCGTCCGGTAGAAACGGTCGAATATATTCGGCAGATCCTTTGCCGCAATTCCTTTTCCATTGTCTTCCAACTCAACCTGGACAAAATCGCCCACGTCTTTTACCCTGAGATTAATCTTTCCTTGCGGCTTATCCATGTATTTCAGCGAATTATTCACAATATTATGAACCACTCTCTTAATCTGCTCGGCATCAGCGATGACCTTCACGCCCGCCTCCACATAGTTATAATACCCGAATTCCACATTCCGTGACTGCAGTTCAATATAAAGATCTTCCGCACAATCCTCAAAATACGCGTCCACCGACAACGTACTGAAATTATAAGGAATCCTGTTGGTATCAATCTTCGTATATAACGTCAGTTCATTAATCAGGGTATCCATCTCACTGGCTTTATTATAAATGGTCCGAATATAGCGGTCCATCTTCTCCGGCGTATCTGCAACTCCGTCTATGATACCTTCTGCATATCCCTTGATCGTCGTAACCGGCGTCTTCAGATCATGGGAAATATTACTGATCAGTTCTTTGTTATCTCTGTCGAACTTGATCTTCTCTTCCGCAGTATCCTTAAGCCTTCTCCGCATGTCTTCCAGATCCTGGCAGAGTCTTCCAAGTTCATCGTCCGCTTCCGGCTTCAGTTCGAAATCCAGATTGCCCTCCTTAATATTGTTAGCCGCAGCCTGCATCTTGCTCAAAGGCTGCATGACCCCACGGTAGATCCAGAATATAAGCACCGCCGCCGTCAATATCAGCACAACCACGATTCCAATCAGCATATCGACATAAAACTGCTCCACCTCTGGAATCATGTCGCTGACACTCGTAACAATAAAAGCACTTCCTTCTTCTTCATCCGGATACGTAAAATCCACCTGTTTTACCAATGCCTGTGCATCGCCTCCCAGGTATACTCCATTCCCCGATTCCAGATCGGAGTCCCCATGTTTCGGCAGTTGGGTGATCACCGGCTCTGCCTCTTCCATCGTCGTTCCTACATAGATCAGCGTGTCTCCCTTTCTGACCAGCAGGTATGACTTCTTCTTCATAAGTTTCTGGTTGAACTCCTCCAACTGTGTGGCATCGTCCATATTCCCCGGATGATAAGTTACCATCTCATCAAGTTCATGGTATGACTTCTCCGTAAGCCTTGCCAGTACTTGTACCGGGTTCGACAAACTCTCAACCGTCGTACCTGTTATCTCATATGTCTTCTCTATCGCACTCATCTGATAGCGCCCCAACAGGCATACCATAGCAACCGTTAAAAGAATCGGAATTAAGATAACCGTTAGAAAAGCGATAATTAATCGTGTCTTCAACTTCATATTCATGCCCTCCTAAAGTATACTCATCCGAGCATTCTATAGTACGTACATTCTCACGCCGAACGCGCAATTCACACTCATTCAGGCATCCCACAATCCACGCTTTCGACTGTCGGATTTTGCCCGGCAATGTATAGAATAAAGTATATCATGAAAAAAGGCGCTTCACACCAAAGCGCCCATAAACTTTTATAAAATTTTTATAAATATTTTTTCAGTGTATCTACCTTGTCCAGTTTCTCCCATGGAAGGTCTATATCCGTACGTCCGAAATGTCCATAAGCGGCTGTCTGCTTGTAGATTGGTCTTCTAAGATCAAGCATCTTAATGATTCCAGCCGGACGAAGATCGAAGTTCTCGCGGATCATTTCCACTAATTTCTCCTCACTGATCTTGCCGGTTCCGAATGTATCTACCATGATGGAGGTCGGATGTGCAACACCGATTGCATAAGAGAGCTGAATCTCGCATTTCTTAGCCAGTCCTGCTGCTACGATATTCTTCGCAACGTAACGTGCTGCATATGCTGCTGAACGGTCTACCTTTGTACAGTCCTTTCCAGAGAAAGCGCCGCCGCCGTGACGTGCCATTCCACCGTAAGTATCTACGATAATCTTACGTCCGGTCAGTCCGCTGTCACCATGTGGTCCGCCGATTACAAAACGTCCGGTCGGGTTGATGAAGAACTTCGTCTCATCGTCTACCATTCCCTCAGGGATCACCGCATCAAATATATATTTCTTAACATCCTCATGGATCTGCTCCTGTGTAACCTCCGGGTCATGCTGCGTGGACAGGACTACTGCATCCAGACGTGTCGGGATTCCTTCTTCGTTGTATTCAACAGTTACCTGAGTCTTGCCATCCGGTCTTAAATAAGGCAGTGTTCCATCTTTTCTGACTTCTGTAAGTTTTCTTGACAGTTTGTGAGCCAGTGCGATTGGATAAGGCATCAATTCCGGTGTCTCATCGGAAGCGTAGCCGAACATCATCCCCTGATCTCCTGCACCGATTGCCTCGATCTCTTCATCAGACATCTTATTCTCTTTTGCTTCTAAGGCTTTGTCCACGCCCATTGCGATATCGGTTGACTGCTCATCAATTGCAGTGATCACGCCGCAAGTATCCGCATCGAATCCGAATTTGCCTCTGGTGTAGCCGATCTCTCTTACGGTATCTCTTACAATCTTCTGGATGTCTACGTATGCGTTGGTTGTGATCTCTCCCATAACAAGCACAAGACCTGTCGTGGTGCTCGTCTCACAAGCTACACGGCTCATCGGGTCCTGCTCAACAAGCGCATCCAGAATGGCATCGGATATCTGGTCGCACATCTTATCCGGATGACCTTCTGTTACGGATTCTGAAGTAAATAAATGTTTCTCCATAGTTTTCCTCTCCTTTTCTACTGAAAGGGGCATATCCCCTTTAGCGAACTTTCTCTCTATCTTGATTGGGAGGATGGGGCACCTCATTGCTTTCGTGAAAAAAACAGTCCGCAGTAAGCGGACTGTTTTATATCTTCATAAACCAATCCTCTTATTGTTCGATTACTCGCTCAGGTTGGCACCTTCCCATAGGTGGGGGTTGCCGCAGCTTCTTAGATCCTTTGTATCTCCACTGCTCTGAATAAGAGAAAGTTTGCAATATTATATTGTTATGTGTACGAATAAGACTTTACACGCTTTTCGCCCACTTGTCAATATAGGGACGGGGGTTTTTTCAATTTCCCCCGTCTCCAACTAAATTTGCCGTGTCCCTTTTTGGATTTGCCGTGTCCCTTTTTACAAAAACACCCTAATTCCAATACCAGCAGTCAACCATATTCCCATCATTGCATAGGCGATTCTATCGTTGCTTTTATATATAAGCGGATACATTCTTGAAGTCTGCCTATCTCCTGTATATCCCCTTGCTTCCATTGCCATCGCCAGATCAGATGCCCTTCGGACCGTAGATAAGAACAATGGAACCAAAAGCGAAAATACATTTTTGCATTTCTTAAAAACAGAACATTTTTCGAATTCCACTCCTCTAGCTGCCTGCGCGTCCATCAACGCATTCATTTCTTCAATCATAATAGGTATGAATCGGAATGCAATCATGACAATTACCGCCATATCATGCACAGGAACATGTATTTTCTCCAGAAAGGAGAATGCCTTTTCCAAACCGTCCGCCAGTTCCCGCGGCGTTGAAGTGTAAGACAATAATGATGCACCAGTAATCATTAACGCAATCCTGGAAGTGAGGCTTACGGCTTTTACAACTCCTTCTTTCGTTATTGTAAATATCCAGAAATGCGCCACTTCCACCCCCGGAGTACTTATCAAACGAAAAAAGAAGGTAAACATAAGCAGAATCACAATTCCCCGCAGCCCTTTTAACAGGTAGGGCAGAGGAACCCGTGCCGCATGATACAACACCAGAATGACCGCGAGGCACGCCAGATACCACCATGGATTTTTCACAAGGAACAACACTATGATATAGATCAGCACTCCCATAAGTTTTGTCCGCGGATCCAGTCCATGAACCACGGATCCCCTGGCATAATATTGCCCTATGGTAATATCTCGAATCATACGCTGCCTCCTCTCCGAATAGAAAATGCCTGCAATATTATATCTTCGGCCTCATCTATCGTAACCGCCGGATGCCCAAGCCCGATACCCGCCTGGATTAATCTCTCAGTAGCAGTTGTAATCTGCGGCACTCCTATTCCTATCTCTCGCAGAAAATGTGTTTGCGAAAATATCTCTCGCGGTGTTCCTGACAGCGCCAGCCTGCCCTCATGCAAGACCAGAACTTTGTCTGCATAGTTCGCGACATCTTCCATATGATGTGAGACAAGCACGATTGCAATATTACGTTCCCGTCGAATCTTCTCCACCAGATCAAATACCATATGTTTCGTCTCCGGATCAAGTCCCGCCGCCGGCTCGTCCATCACAAGAATCTTCGGTTTCATAGCCAATACTCCTGCAATCGCCACACAGCGTTTCTGGCCTCCGGACAGATCAAACGGACTTGCGTAATAATAGGCTTCATCAATTCCCACAAGTTCCAGACAATCTTTCGCAGATTCTTCTGCTTCTTCTTTTGTCATTCCAAGATTCAGCGGACCAAAACAAGTATCCGAAAGTACAGTTCTGCCAAACAACTGATGCTCCGGATACTGGAAAACAAGCCCCACTTCTTTTCTCAGATTAGACAGCACATATTTCTTATCATAGATATTCTGTCCCTGAAACCAAACAGTTCCCGACTCTGCTTTCAACAGACCATTTAGATGCTTAATTAGTGTCGTCTTGCCCGAACCTGAAGAGCCGATAAGGCCAATGAACTCGCCTTCCCGTATCTCAAAGGAAATATCATCCAGCACCTTGCATTCATTTACTGTCCCTTTCCCATACGTAAATCTAAGATGTTCTACTTTCATCATAGTCCGGACACCTCCTGACTTTGAATATTTTCATATGCTTTTGTCAGTTCACACACGAACTGTTCTTCTGTCAGCACAGGAAGTTCCATTGGTATCCCTTGCCGGTTCAGCCGATAAGCAAGTTCTGTCACCTGAGGCACATCCATCTTCACCTGTCGAAGCAGGTCAAGATTGCCAAATACTTCTTTGGGAGTCCCTTTTCGAATAATATGCCCCTTATCCATCAGCACTATGGTATCTGCATCTACCACCTCATCCGTATGGTGAGTAATCAGGATAATTGTAATTCCATGTTCTTTATTCAACTTTTTAATTACATCCAAAACTTCTTTTCGAGATCGGGGATCCAGCATAGCCGTCGGTTCATCCAGCACGATACATCCTGGATTCCCAGCCAGTACCCCCGCAATCGCCACACGCTGTTTCTGACCACCGGACAGACGTGACGGCGAACTTTTCCTCTTATGCAATAAGCCAACAGCACTGAGGCTGTCGGCTACTTTTTCCTGTATAGTTTCAGATGATAAATTCTTATTCTCCGGTCCAAAAGCCACGTCTTCTTCAACACTCGTTCCTACGATCTGATTATCAGGGTTCTGAAACACCATTCCCACCGTGCTGCGTATATCCCACAGCACTTTCTGATCCGCAGTGTCTTTTCCATCTATCCATACCACCCCTTCATCAGGAAGCAACAGAACATTGAGATGCTTTGCCAACGTAGATTTGCCCGAACCATTAGGACCCAGTATCGCCACAAACTGACCGGACGGGACGTCTAATGACACGCCATCCAGCACGGTCTTCTTGCTTTTTTCCGTCTCTGATTCCCACACGGTATACCTGTGAACAAGATCTTTTACATTTATCATAATCTAACCACTTACTGTTCCTTTTTAAAGTTCTCTAAAAAACGCATCGGAATTGCTCTAATCAAAGCCCAGGCAATGACACATGTACCAACTTTATCAACCAGGTTTGATGCAACATTTCTTAAGAATGATGCCTGGAAGATATCTTTTCCTGCCTGTACAAGTGACATAACGAGCACGTCAGAAGCAGAGCCATTCAGTCCGCCATATACATAGATACCGATTGGTGTTCCGATTGCCGGACAGATGAAGCTCAGAGCAAGACCTGTAACGATTGCACTGACCAGTGTGAATTTGAACTTCTTAGCCACAAGACCCACGATCAAACCTACAGCCATATTAACCAGGCAGAACGGAATGTCCGTAACACTGTACATTAATCCAGTGATGATGTTACTCAGCGCTCCTACAATAATACCCGGAACCGGTCCAATAATCGCCGCTGTAAGCACCGTTCCTAAAGTATCCAGATAAAGCGGGATTCCAAGTGCAGATGTGATAATTCCAAGAACAATGTTCATGGCAACTGACACACCGCAAAATGCAGTTACATAAACTTTTCTGTTTTTCATTGTTAGTTTCTCCTCTCGTCTCTCATAAATATTTGACTTGAGAAAGCACCTCAATCGCTTTCTCCATGCTCATAATGGATACATCCATAGTTCTTCTCTGAAGTTCCTCTTCAAGTATCTGCATCAACACTCCTGGCTCTTCTGCCATTCTGCATGTATCTCGAGTCTCAAGCAATTCCGTATCGTCTCCTGCCAATTCGCCACCCCATTCACCAACACAGGTCAATCGATGCCCGCAACTGGGGCTACCTTCTACGGAAACAATTCCTACAATTTCGAACTCTTCCGGATACGTAAGGTATTCCTCTACTTGCAGCAAAATAGGCTCAAGCATTTTTCTGCATTCATTGCGAAAATGCGGATGCATAAACTGATTCTTCACATGCCCCCATCGCTTAGAACCATACATGATGAACTCCGGACACGGAAGCTGCAGCAACTGAACATTCTGCTCTATAACAAGCCTCATCAGCCTGCCTTTCACCTCATATTCTTCTGCCAGTTCCTTTTCATCCATCGCTACTTTTGATGCAGTATTCAAAATACAATGCGATACAATCAGCAGTTTCTTCATCACTATGTTCCTCCTCCACTATGTCCAAATCATTATATCATGCCAAATACTCTATGACTAATCGGTTTTTTCTATATTGTATACACATATAGGTATTTCCTATATATCTCCAAATTGGGGACGGGGGTTTTTTCAATTTTCCCCGTCCCCAACTAAATTTGCCGTGTCCCTTTTTGGATTTGCCGTGTCCCTTTTTAGAATAGCCCTGTCCCCAGCAGTCCTACCGCGCAGGCAATTCCCGCAATTACAAAAGACATCTCCTGCCCTGCAAGTTCTAAAAGATACGGACACAGAACTGAGACAATCCCATACCCCAGCATAATTGCTCCATAATTCATCCCCTGGTATTTCATACCGAATTTTTCTGCTACCAGCACCGGAAATACGCTCACCACTCCACCGTATACCATACACACCAGCGAGATCAGAAGGACAAATACGCCGCCTCTCGCCACAGTCAATGCCAGGATCGAGACCATCGATATCACATACATCACCCGGATGATTGCCTTGCAGCCTATTCGGTCTGATATCCACGGTGCCACAAATCTTCCGATAATATTGGCAAAGGACGCGATCAGCACTCCCATGAGTGCCTGCGAGTTACTAAGTCCTCGCTCTATTCCCAATGATTTCATAAGTGGATTCACAAGCACATATGCCGGTATTGCAAGTGCCATTACAATACTGATTATGTAATACATCCGTGTCCGCAGCATCTCCCGCGTCGTATATTGCCGCACATTGCCCAATACATTTTTCGATCTATTTTCTGCCGTTTTCAGTTCCATTCGATCTATATACTCTTTCGAAGGCTCCTCTATGAAAAACGCTCCCGCGCTCAGCACAACATAGATCACTGTTACCAGCACCATCGCTGTGCGGTATCCATGAGCCGCCAACACATAATCGCATAATGGATTCATCAACACACCCGAGATGCCAACCACACCAATGGTAATCCCTGTCACCAGACCACGCTTGTCCGGAAACCACGCCTGCGGCACTGCCACCAGCATACTAAACGCGCATCCGGATCCAAGTCCTCCCAACACGCCATATCCTGCCGAGATCAGCCACGGCATATCATATGGCGCAACGGCCGCAAGAAAGAAACCGCCGCACATTACCGCACTTCCCGCAAGTATAGTCGCCTTTGCACCTATCTTATGCTGCAGAAAACCACCAATCATATTTCCCACTGCGAATATTCCGATAATAATTGTAAATGGCTGACTGGATGCCGCCAGTGTCAGCCCGTATTCTTCCCGCACATATGGCTGGAACACCGTCCAGATATATGGGTTACCATGTACAAAATTTATAATAGACGAAATCATTAATATCACATATCTATTTTGAATCTTTTTCATCATTTCCTCCTGCAACACCCGCCATTTACAAAAAGGGACAGGGATATTTTAAAAAGGGACACGGCAAATCCAATTGGGGACACGGCAAATTGAAATGGGGACGGGGGAAATTGAAAAAACCCCCGTCCCCATTTGGAACTAGCCTACTTTTAACTTGAACTTCTGAATCTCTTTCTCAGAAGCAACTTTCTCTATCATACCACCGATGCTGCGGAGTTTTTCATCGAATCTCTCGTAGCCTCTCTGAATATATACGATATCATCCACAATCGTGATTCCGTCTGTTGCGAGTCCCGCAATACATAATGCTGCTCCGGCACGCAGGTCCGGTGCGCTGACTCTTGCAGCCGAGAACTTCTCTACCCCTCTTATAGTTGCCGAATTGCCATCAATCTTGATGTTCGCTCCCATTCTTGCCAGTTCATCCAGGTATTTAAAACGATTCTCGAATATGCTTTCTGTAATCGTACTTGTCCCTTTGCACAGAGCCAGGGTCACGCCAATCTGTGGCTGCATATCGGTCGGGAATCCCGGATACGGAAGAGTCTTGACATGCGTACTGGTCAGATCTCCTTTGGAAACCACGCGGACAGCATCATCAAATTCTTCTACCTCGCATCCAATCTCAACCAACTTGGCAATGGTTGCCTCCAGATGCTTCGGGATTACATTCAGGACAGTAACGTCTCCTCTTGTCGCAGCTGCTGCAAACATGAAAGTTCCGGCTTCAATCTGATCCGGAATGACAGAATACTCTGTGCGATGCAGTCTCTGCACACCGCGGATCTTGATAACATCCGTTCCGGCACCTCTAATGTTCGCTCCCATGCTGTTCAGGAAGTTCGCCACGTCTACTACATGCGGTTCTTTTGCCACATTCTCCATGATGGTCATTCCCTCTGCCATAGTCGCAGCCATCATAACGTTAATCGTCGCACCAACACTTACCACGTCAAAATAAATGTGCTTACCAACCAAGCGGTCTGCCTCTGCAACAATCTTGCCATGTTCAATCTCTACATCCGCCCCCAAAGCACGGAATCCCTTCAGATGCTGATCAATCGGACGGCTTCCGATGTTACATCCACCCGGGAGTGCCACTTCGGCACGTTTATACTTTCCAAGCAACGCACCCAGAAGATAATAGGATGCACGAATCTTCTTAATATACTCATATTCTATGTCAACATTCTGAATGCTCTTACCATTGATCTTCACTGTATGGCGATCTACGCGATGGACATTCGCTCCAATACCCGCAATCGCATCCAGCAACACATTAATATCATTCACATCCGGCAGATTATCCACCATTACTGTCTCATCTGTCATAATTGCTGCCGCAAGGATTGCAAGCGCAGCATTCTTAGCTCCACCAATCTCAACTTCGCCTACAAGTGGATGCCCGCCCTTTATAATATATTGTTCCATGTTGCACCTCAAAATCTCTTATTTATCACTTTCGAAATATCTATATTAACACCATTATCTGTATTCTTCAATATCTAAATCCGCAAGCGGCTTCAATCGCCATCAATTATTTTTGTATCCAAGACCGCAATGCGAACTCAGAAATCCTTCGGCTTTCTTCCTTCACGGGCTTTCGCCCTATGAAAATAATCGTTGTCAATTGAATCCGCAAGCGGCTTCAATCGCCATCAATTATTTTTGTATCCAAGGCCGCAATGCGAACTCAGAAATCCTTCGGCTTTCTTCCTTCACGGGCTTTCGCCCTATGAAAATAATCGTTGTCAATTGAATCCGCAAGCGGCTTCAATCGCCATCAATTATTTTCGCATTGCTCATTGCTTACGCGGATATTATACCATATAATTCTCGTTTGTAAAATAATTTTTACAAATACGTAATTTATCCGTAATATTTTTCCCGTTTTTTCGCCGGCTTTTGCTTACGCTTCTTCCTCCTGTCCGAGCGCATCTAAGACCTTCTGGATCGTATTCTCAAGCCTTAAGCCATCTTCACAGACCGTGATGTCCGCATATTTTTCAAAAAGCGCCACCCTCTCATTGTAAAGATCCCTGAGCGTCTGACCATCCTTTAGCACAACGCCTCTTTTCTTCGCATTGCCAATTCTTTTATTTATTGTCTCATAAGAAGCCTGTAAATATACTACTTTTCCAATCTCTTTGTAATGCTTCATTGCATTTTCACAATATACGACGCTTCCGCCTGGCGAGATTACAGTCTTCTTCGTATTCACCTTCGCATTAATACGGTCTTCCACCTCAAGGAAGCCATCAATTCCCTTTTCTTTTATAATATCCTTCAGTAACTTTCCTTCTTCTTCCTGAATCAAAATATCCGTGTCAACAAAACGATATCCCAGGCGCTTCGCAACAATTACTCCCACTGTACTCTTCCCGACCGCCGGCATACCGATAAATATAATATTATCCACGTATTTTCCTCCCTTATGTACTTCCCTCTTTTTGATACTTTGGAGAGTATTTTATCACATATTCTCTCATCCGTCTATCGTCCAATTTTTACAAAAAACACCTAAAAAAACACCCGTTAACTAATCCAAAAGGAGTCAGTCCCTTGCAATTCAAGGTCTGGCCCCTCCTTTCATTAGTAGAATTTTCTTCTTAAATTCCTGTGTTCACACCGCCTGTGGTACAGTTCCTGATAGGTCATTACCTGAATCAGGTCCTTAAGCCACTCTCCCGGCTTCTCTTCCCCTTCCGCCGCCTGGTCGTAGATTCTCCTGCACATCATCCGAAGCTGCAGCTGATCCGGATATTCATCATACATCATGCTTCCGTCATATTCCATCCGGTCACATTCTTCATCTATATATGGCACCAGCCTTTTTGCCGTCGCCGGATAGATGCTCTTCATGTAATCCAGATCCCTTCTCATAATCCTGTCGTCATCATACAGCAAAGGCATCGGGTATGTCATATAATAAGGCAGTCGATTATCCATGTACGCACACTCCTTAAGATAAGTATCTGCTTTATCATATGCACTTTTCATCATTTCGTGCTTATTACGCAGTAACTGCGCTCGGCAGATTATGTAATATGTAGCCGCATCTGGCAATTCCCTCCCCACAAAGCACGAATATATCGTTGCATTAACTCACCAACGGCACAACATAGGTTGTCCACACCCAACTAAGCGGCATAACGATCATCATCGCCGGTATCATATCCGCCGTTGGGAACATCTTCACCTTAATCATGCGAAATCCCGTCGCAAGCATCAGAACACCGCCGCACGCTTTAAAATCATTAATCATCGTCGGTGTCGTCATCGGAAATATCAGCCCCGCACACAAAAACAGAACCATGAAGATTACGAACTGCGGCACCGCGATCACTGCAACCACCATTCCAAGTGTACATGCAAATATCATTGCCGTGAACAGATCCAGAATAGATTTTGCGATCAGAATACTATGGTCGCCGCTCATTCCCGACACAATCGAGCCATAGATTCCCGTGCCGCTGGCACAAAACAATACGATAATTGTAGTAAGCGTAGCCGTAAATTCCTCTTCCGGAATCTTCGAATGCTCCGACTTGATAAACTTCGCAATCACCCTCTGCATTCCCCCTGCCGCAACATTCATCTTATCCCCCAGATGGATCACCAGCCCCAACGACGTTCCGATAATAACCGCGAATATTACCGCAGGCATATTCTCCATCAAAACAATGGAACTAACCCCCATTGTCATAGAACAGGCACCAAAGATCATATTAATATTCGTCTTAAAATCCGAACTCAGCTTATGTCCTGCCAAAGCGCCTATAATTCCCCCTATAACAATAGAAAGCACATTCACAATAATTCCTATGGGCATATCTCTTATCTCTCCTTTACTCTCTCTTCTTACAACAGTTGATACTCTCCTTCGCCGACTTCTACAATTGCCGCCCGAAAGAATTCTTTTGCTGCCTTAATCAAGTAATCCGTATCCTTTACGCCGCCCGTTTCATATGGCGAATGCATTGCCAACTGGGCCAATCCAATATCCACCGTGTTCAGCGCCACCTGGGTTCCTGATATATTGCCAAGAGTCGATCCCCCAAGGATATCCGAACGGTTTACAAAAATCTGATAAGGAACACCTGCTTTATTACAGATCTGCGTAAATACCGCTGCTGCCAGACCGTCTGTTGTATATTTCTGGTTTGCACTGAATTTAATTACAATTCCGCCATTGATATACGGGCGGTTCGTAGGGCACGCTTTATCCGGCTGATTCGGATGCACCCCATGTGCATTGTCCGCAGACAGCATGAAACTGGACGCCAACGCCTGATGATACTGCCCCATCGTCCGTCCCAAACCCTCATTAATTCTAAGAAGCGTATCCAATAAAAAAGTAGAAGCCGCCCCTTGTTTTGTGCCGCTGCCAACCTCCTCGTTATCGAACACACAATGAACCGGAATACTCTTCCCATCCTCCGAATCAAGAAATGCCCTTAAAGATGCGAATGCACACTGGAGATCATCCAATTTCCCAATCGACATGAATTCCTCATCCGCTCCCCAGACACTCCCTTTCATACGATTATATAAGAACAGATCACTTCCGATAATATTCTCTTCTTCCACGCCTGCTGCCTCTGCAATCTGCGCCATAAACCCGCCCTTCGCAGACTCACACCCATATAATGGCAGCATATCCTTCTGGGCATTGTATTTATATCCCTCATTTGCCTCACGGTTCATATGGATTGCAAGATTGGGAATCATGCACAGATCCCGGTCTACGGATACCAGTTTTGTCACCAACTTATTTCCCTCTTTTACCACAAGGCGCCCCGCCACAGACAGAGGGCGGTCGAACCACGGAGCACAAAGCATACCGCCGTATTTCTCCACATTTAACTTCACATAATGCTCCTCTACCTCAATCTCAGGATTCTCCTTAACCTTGAAACTCGGTGAATCACTATGGCTCGCCATGATCTGAAAACCTCTGAAATCTTTCTTCGGAATCCGGAATGCTATGATAGACGAGCCACCTCGGATCACATAATACTTCCCACCTTCTTCCAGTTTCCAGGCATTGCCTTCCAGCAGCCGGGTATATCCCTGCGCCTCCAGTTCCCGTTTCATATTGGAAACCGCATGAAACGGGCTGGGACTCGCCTCAATAAATGCAAACAGCTGCCGAACCGTCTCGCAATTCTCATTATCTGTTACTTTATCTGCAATTGCCATATCTTTCATAATCATTGATCTATACCTCCATATTCATCCTCTAAAAATGCCAGTGCCTCACCTGAAGACAGCGCGAAACCACGGAATCAATTGTTCTTCCATCATCTTCTCCATCATCTCCAGATTCTGATCCGAATGCTCTACTTCTCTGGAATACCGATAGACAATCTCCACCACATCTTCAAAATCCAGCATTCCCTCATTCTTCATCCATCTAGCCACCAGCATCTCATAGATAAGAAACACGCTGATTACCGACATCTGGACTTTCGCATACGCTCTTCCGTCATACACGGCGCCACAGAAATACGTATAGAGAAAATATACCAGTAATTGTTCACACTGCACCTTCCACTGTGGCATGTATTCCCCAATCCACTTTGCAAACTCGTGATGAATCGTATCATACTTATCATATCCGGTTTCATACAATACATGTTCCGTTTCCTGCAAACGAATCCACCAGTCCTCCCGAAGCAATTCTAATCGATAGAGATTACGGAACATCTGCCGGGCAAATGCATATCTTTGCTTTATATTCTTCCTGCTTTCCCTAAGCCGCATATTTACGAACTGCCTGGCAGTTTCCTTCTGATATCTTTCAAACACCTCGTCACAGGAGAATATCTCTCCCTTTCGAATCCGTACCTGCATATCATGGGCAATTCCCAGCACCAGTCCCACTCGAAGTTCGATATCTAAAGTTCTGTCCTGGAGAATCTTAATCATTACCTCCCGCCCATCCACAAGTTTGGAATACAGGAACGGATCGAACTCTTCATACTCTTCTTCCCCGTTTCTCTCATAATTCAGGAAGGTAACCGGTTCCTCCTTGCCAAGCAGAATTCTTGCCACTTCCGGGCAAGATACAGATAATGTAATCTCCCTGACATCTTCAAATTCTTCAATATGCCGAGGATACAGGCGGCATGTTCTGCACAGGCTGTCCCTGCCAAGCGCAGTATACATATCACACAAGTTATCTTCATTCAGAAAGGCGCAGCGTTTATCTTCTGACTGTCGGAAGGTCCCCTTCAGCCAGTTAATCCCACGGTGCAGCTGCCTTCTGAACTTCCCTGCGGTCCGTCCGTACCTGATCAGTGATCTGCGGTCTATAGCGATCTGCCAGCCAGCACAGCAGGTATCCTCACACTCATCGGCAGTGCAGGAAAATTGTTTATAATAATCTGGGATTGTGTATAGCATGCCGTTCTCCTTCTATATAAATGCATTGATTCTATCTTACACATTTTTGAAGATCTGTACAATATCAAAACTTGTAAAAATAATAAAAGTAACCGCCAATTAATACCGTAGTAAAATTGGACGATCACTTTTCTCTCACGACAACGGACATTTACAGGGCATACAAAACCCTCCTGGCCATAACGGCCAGGAGGTTCTTTGTCATTTGCTCCAAGGAAGAAATTCAGATATAAAACCAGGTAATTGATTAGCATTGAACAACCATGCAACTATTATAACAAGTGCAATAACTAAACATGTAATATTCAATGCTTTAACGTTAAATAATTTTGCGTTCTTCTCATTTATTGTAAAAATAAACTTAACGAGAATATAAATGATATTGATAAGAACAAACGCCAAAAAATCAATCACTAGCAATAATCTGAATATACTTACCGCTGATATGTTTTGCAAAACAGATGTAGAAAATGTAATACCACCTACAAATGCCAACACAATGGATGCAAAAATACCAAGTATAGATATATACTCTTTTTCAACACCTTTGACTTCCTTTTGCAAGTTTTCTTTGGCTTCTTCGATACTGTTAGCAAAAATATTATTGACATTTTCTATCTGATGCAACGCAAGTTGAAAATGGTCATAAATCTTAACTATCAATTTCTTACTATCTTCAGCCACATTATTATTTTCATCCAAAGAATATAACAGCAATTTTTCTAGATTTGTTGCAAAAATGCCTCGTTGTGTCATTTCTAACGAAAAAACATAATTGCTTATTTCTGAATATAGTATCCTGTCTAACTTATTAGATGACGCAATATAAGCATTAATGTTTTCAACTGTCTTCTGTGGGTCATATTTTTGCGTCTCTAGTGTTAATGCTTTACAAATTGCATTTATTTTTCTTTTAGTATTATTGAATTTTTTTGACTGCTCCAAAGACATTGCTGTGTTGTCCGTTGTTCGGAGCAACATATCCAAATTACCATCAACCATTAAAATACTCCCTTATTGCCTCAATTGTAATCTCATTATTCTGATATGGGACGTAAGCATCAAGCCATGGTGACTGTTTATGCGTTAATGATACAAGATCAGTAGCAGAATATTCGGAAAACTTATCAACAACCTTATCTATAAGTGCTTTGTCTTCATCTAAAATAATGTCATCATTAAAACTAACTCTCTTAGAACTCCAAATATTATCCTCGTCAAACAGAATGTAAGATTCGACAGTAGGAATATCTCCACTTCCATATTGCTTATACTCATGGTATGCTTCTGGCACAACAGGACCAAAATCCCATGCTTCAATTTTTTCCTCAAAACAAGGAGTGCGGTCTTTTTTATTCGTTAGAAAATAAGCCTGTATGAAATAAAGCACTTTCTGGAGTTTAAGATTAGAAATGCCATAATCGTTTTCATTGCTATAATTTATCACATGACGACAAACATCTAATACGTTGTAACCCATTGTCTTGACCTCCTTCCTTATAGTAAGTATTTATTATATCACTTTTTATAGGATTTGGGGTGACTTTTTAAAAATTTTTATGTTATCCGATCCACCGAAACCAGGATTATGAAGGTTTCAAAATTCGTTGTGTAAATATCACTTCAATCTGTGTCACTTATGATGCTCTTTAACAGCGTCACATTTTTCATTTATAAATCTATATTGCTCAGGAGTCAGCACATCTTTATCAATGATGATTCCACTAAATAGTCCTCGTCTTCGCATACCATTTCAATCGAATCCCAGCGTGTTTTCTTCATTGATTTTTCACTATTCACTTCTACTTCGTCTTCATCAAATGAAAGGATCTGCTCAACAGGATACTGCATTGCCGCCAATTGTTTCTTCAACTGAAACATAAATAGCCTCCTGCTTCCAAGACGGCAAAACCATAATAAGCCTCCTGCGACCAATCCTATAACTCCCCATTTCAGAAGCATGCCAAAATCATATCGATATACATATATTTGAACTAGTGAAAGCAGTAGAATCGGTATAAAACTAACCCTGGAGAGAATTTTCAGATTTCTCCACCGTTTCATCTTATCAGTTGCTGCATTAATCCGCTTCATGGCTCTTTCTTCATCAACTATAATTTTAATCTTTGCCTCCATAATTCTCTTTTCATCCCCTCCACCGGTCATTTTATCAATATCACTAAAAGTTCTTCCGTTAAAAATCAGTTAATCACATCCATTTACTATGGTTTTTAATCGCATCACACTTCTTTTTAACGAACTCCAACTGCTCCTTTGTCAGCAGTTCTTTCTCTATGACAAGACCTTCATGCCCTAAAAACCAAAACAAAACGCCCTCTACAATTCCCATAATCACATGCATAAAAAGCATTCCAAAATTATATCAATACTGATAAATCCGAATACATGTATCTATCAGAAGAGGAGGCGTCAAAACACCGCACAAAATCCAAAGATTCTTTTTCACTTTCATCCTTCCGATTGCTGCTTTCACTCTTTCCATGGCTCTCTCTTCATCAACTACAATCTTAATTTTTGCTTCCATAGTTTTCCCCTTCATCCCACTTATGACCAATCCGCATAATCACTATATGCCCCATCAAGTTCCACAGGGGTAACCACTTCATTATATGTTATAGAGTCTGTCACCAAGTACTCAACTTCTGTCCGATTCTCATCACGCCCTTCATATCCTTTATACTGAAGCACGCACCCAGCCTCTTTGTCAATCCACAATTCGATGCTGTTCACTGGGTTTAGATAGGATTCCCCTTTGCCTGCAATCTTCCAGCAATTCCGTCCGGCAACTGCCTCTTCACCAACGATTTCCCACTGATCCGGATCAAAAAGATATATGAATGCGATAGACTGAGGATATACGTTAAAGGGTACTGCACTTAGCACAATACCCTTTCGCTGCATATCCTCTCGTAATTATAAGGGCATCTATCCTCTCTCAATCCGCTTTATCCCCAATCGTCAGCTAACATGGATCTATATGTTGTGATTTTAGATAAAGAATCAGTAAAATTACCACCGGCAGAAATGATGCCCCTTCATAAGAGAAACTTATTGATGAAATTCCCGGCATATTTTCATGTACATACTCTAACCTCAAATCCGTTACAACATTATCATTTACATAAAACATATAGCTTGGTTCAAAAGATACAAAAGCCCATCCACCTGGATTTATTTGAATCTTAGGTGAAATGTTAGGGCTTCGCAACTGAGCATACCAACCTATTCCAGCTGAATTGCTATGTGCCGGCGTAGATATAAAATTATAAAAGTCCTGTGAACCAGTTGACATATTTGTCACATAATTATGTGCACTCAGCGGTCCACCATAATCGCTAAGCGACAAAACCGAACTATTCCAATTTAATGTGATTACATCATTCCCTGTTGCGCCCGGCGAAACCACCCATAAATAATCAATAATCAAATCACAACCTTGTATATACTGATGCCTTGTATCAGCATAATTCATTAAAGTTGCCGTAATTCGTAATTGTGATTCTGGTATCGCACCTCTTGTCTGTTTATCAATCGTTTGGTCAACAAACACTTTTTCTACCGACTCTACTTTTGCGTCAATGGTAACGTCACCTTTTTTTATAACACTTTCATACACTTTATTAACGGCTTCTTCTCGCATTCCATTTAATATATCTTTTTCTAAGCCTTTTTCACATAAATATTCCTTTTTTTCTTCAATTGTTATATATTCTTCTTGAGTTTCCGCCTTTATGTCATTGCTGCAAAGCAGAAAAAGCGTCAGTGTGGCTGCTATTATTTTGATAACATTTTTCTTCATCGACTTCCGCCTTGTATAATTAATGCTTTTTAACATGTACTTTATGAATGAAATTAATTTGTAATATACAGGCAATAATATTTGTCGTTTCCCAACGTGACCCGAAAGATTCCCCAATTTCCTTCTGGTATATTCCAACAATATAGAAACGGAGCAACTTTTCGCACGTTAACATCGATAAGACTGTCCACCGTTTCATCTTGCACCTCCACGGCTTCATTTCCAATATAAAACATATAGACATTCTTTATGCTCTTATCATTCGCATCAAACTTTCTCGCAGCGCCCAGATCATACTGCTTTTCATACTGATCTACCTTCTCTTTTGTCAGAATTCCGGTTTTTATAAATGCAATTGGATGCACCCATAACAATAAAGCAATAAGTGCTGCAACTCCGGCAAAAATGTATACATATCGTCTGGATAATTTCATTTTCATTCGTTCCGCCTTCCTACTGCCACAACTATTTATAGTATAAATCAAACCGTTCAAAATCTCAATTACCTGACCACGAATGCGCTTTTATCGGACCATCATAATTTCTCCAAAGTCCCTGGCAAAACATGTAAAAGTATCACTGACGTTTATCAAAACCTTCTACCCTTCTTTATGCTCTGCCTTGTTAACCAAGATGTCAATAGCACGCCGGATAATCGATGGCATAGGTATTCCCATAAGCCCTGCATTCTCAGTGATACTAATCAATTCATTCACAATATAACCAATACAATTCCCGAAAGATAATCAATACTCATAAAAATAATTAACGTGTTTCATGCCGTTCCTCCTTTATCGAATACCGTCATGAAACAACCTCCTATAGCCCCCACCAAACTACATACCTCTGTTTTCATCCTAAACACCTCTTCATTCATATATTTATCATAAAATTAGTAAAAAATTAAAAGAAGATGCGTAAACCATAATTCTATCTATAATTTTTGTCTTTGAATTTCAAATATCAGTTTCCAAAATACGATCCCTCGTCTTTTTAATAATCAGATAATCGATTATCACACAAATAAATATTGGAACTGGATAGAAAGGATGAATAAGAATGGATGAAAGAGTTCTCGCAACACAACCTTGATTAAATGTTTGAGCGAAAAAGTCAAAGGAATGCAAGCATTCCATGTGTTACCTATAACAGACAAAGGCGATGTCACTACGTGGATGTCACTACTATTAAGTAAAAGTAACCCTGATCGCAGCGCTATCGCATGTGATACTTCTACAGTTTTAAATTATAACAAAGCATTGTCTCTATATAATGCCGGCTATCGTTATATCGGAAGATACTTAACAGGCACTGTAGACGTCGGAACATCCAGAAGATCTAAGGCTATGACGCGAGATGAAATGAGCGATATCTTTCCTGGGCATTTGACCAATTTAACGAATATTCTTTTTCATCTACTGACGGAGCATTTGGTCTGGATAAAGTAGTATATTCCGGAAGATATAGTGGATAACTGCACCCATACGCATTCGTATGGGTGTCTTTCAGTCGATATACTTTGGATGCTCTTTAACAGCGTCACATTTTCCCCTTATAAATCTATATTGCTCAGGAGTCAGCACATCTTTATCAATGATGATTCCACTATATTCCAAAAACCAGTAGTTCTCGTCTTCGCATACCATTTCAATCGAATCCCAGCGTGTTTTCTTCATTGATTTTTCACTATTCACTTCTACTTCGTCTTCATCAAATGAAAGGATCTGCTCAACAGGATACTGCATTGCCGCCAACTGTTTCTTCAACTGAAACATAAATAGCCTCCTGCTTCCAAGACGGCAAAACCATAATGAGCCTCCTGCGACCAATCCTATAACTCCCCATTTCAGAAGCATGCCAAAATCATATCGATATACATATATTTGAACTAGTGAAAGCAGTAGAATCGGCATAAAACTAACCCTGGAGAGAATTTTCAGGTTTCTCCACCGTTTCATCTTATCGGTTGCTGCATTAATCCGCTTCATGGCTCTTTCTTCATCAATTATAATTTTAATCTTTGCCTCCATAATTCTCTTTTCATCCCCTCCACTGATCATTTTATCAATACCACGAAAAATTCTTCCGTTAAAATCCCGTTAATTACATCCATTTACTATGGTTTTTAATCGCATCGCACTTCTTTTTAACGAACTCCAACTGCTCCTTGGTCAGCAGTTCTTTCTCTATGACAAGGCCTTCATGCCCCAAAAACCAATGCTTATCATCTTCACACACAGTTTCTATAGACTCCCAATAGAATCTTCTCGTCTGATTTGCGCTTTCCATCTCGATTTGCTTATCATCAAACGAAAGGAACTGTTCAAATGGATAATTCATTTTTTTCATCTGCCTTTTTGCCTGATGTATGAGCCTAAGTTCATTCCCCCGTACACAAAACCAAACCCAAATCCCCTCTACAATTCCCATAATCACATGAATAAAAAGCATTCCAAAATTATATCGATACTGATAAATCCGAATACATGTATCTATCAGAAGAGGAGGCGTCAAAACACCGCACAAAATCCAAAGATTCTTTTTCACTTTCATCCTTCCGATTGATGCTTTCACTCTTTCCATGGCTCTCTCTTCATCAACTACAATCTTAATTTTTGCTTCCATAGTTTTCCCTTTCATCCCACTTATGACCAATCCGCATAATCGCTATATGTCCCATCAAGTTCCACAGGGGTAACCGCCTCATTATATGTTATAGAGTCTGTCACCAAGTACTCAACTTGTGTCCGATTCTCATCACGCCCTTCATATCCTTTATACTGAAGCACGCACCCAGTCTCTCTGTCAATCCACAACTCGATGCTATTCACCGGGTTTAGATAGGATTCCCCTTTGCCTTCAATCTTCCAGCAATTCCGTCCGGCAACTGCCTCTTCACCAACGATTTCCCACTGATCCGGATCAAAAAGATATATGAATGCGATAGACTGAGGATATACGCTGTATGTCGCATAATATAGATCTGTAATATTATTCCGGTAATGATCAATATCTTTTGCCTGCGGCCTTACCCGCTCATTGACATCCATCTTCACGATTGACTCATCTTCCAGGGTACGCCCTGTCGTACGGTAAACCTTCTGTGCATGATAATATACGGTTGCCTTACTGCCATCCGCCAGCGCCGTCCAGTCAATATCCGCCGAGCAGACTCTCTCATAAGAATAAGGCGTTTCTTTATCGATCTTGTATTCTACAGAAGCCTCCGTTTCGCATCCCAACTGTCTGCCTTTCATGCGGAATGTACCCTGCACCGTCGTATAGTGGTCGATGGCATTCAGCATCTGATCCATAACCGCTTCCTTATCCCCTGTGAAATCTCCTCGTTCCTTTCCCTTATCCTGAAGCGCTGCCTCTTCTGCATCTTTTTCTTCTTTGGCAGCCCTCTCTTTCGCTTCCTCCGTAAAATAGAATCCGTTGTCACTGAATCGGATCTGTTCAATCTGCTTCCAGTTCTCTAATTCTACAGCATAGATAATTGATCCATCATCATATTCCGGTTCATACCTTAACTTAGGCTTGATGACCTCCTTTCCGCCTATCTCTCCCGCCTGAACATTCTGGTCGATCGCCAGCAGGCATTCTGCGTCTTTGCCATCGATTTCCATAGTGCCGCTTGTCATATAAGGCTGCTTATATGATGCTATATTCGGATAGAGGATGCCCGTCGCTGAGACTCGCATCTCATTCATTCCTTCTCCCGCCCCGGAACTGATATATTCCTCGTCTACTTTTAGTCTCACCGGCACGTTTGACTCTACTTTATCTTCCCCGGAATACATAATCTCAACATCCACAGAATCTTTTTTGATCTGATGGCTGCCACTGATATAATAGATTCTCAGATATTGTGTCCTGCCCTTATATGCAGTCTCATATGCTCTGCATTTCAACCGGGTCGAACCCTGGGATACTCTCAGAAGGCATTCGTCGTCAACGATAAAGTCGAATCCGTTCCCCAGAACATCATCGGAAGTGTAAAAAAGTTTCTCGAACGGAGAACCGTCACCCTTGATCGCCAGATCTATGAATCCGGTTCTTGTGCCACTGTTATAGAGATTGTCTTCTACCGTTATCTTATAATCCTGAAATGTAGCATCAGCGCCTGTCCTTCCCACACCGCGATATATGACAAGCGCAGCAATCACAGATGCAGCCAGTATAAGCGCTAATATCACGACAATCAATATATACTTTGTTCTTTTCTTTTTCATGTTCTCTCCCTTCCTCGTATATAATTCATAAGCCAAAGGTCTCGCGGCAGTCGCCAAATGGACATGCAAACATGTCCGCTTGGCTCGTTGCTCGTGGGAATAAAAAGCCGAGGATTATAATGCCTATGTACAATCTTTATAATCCTCAGTAAAATTTACTCCTTATGCACTTTTAAAGATTCGTCCGTATCTCCCTAGACAATCAGTATTTTAGGTATTACAATTGTCACTTATTTCTTTTTCTGATTATCAAATAACCGAAATTAAACACAACAATCAGCCATACATATGCTTTTACAAACGCCGAAATAAGTGTTCTGTAGTTTGGATATGGTTCTCCTATAAAATGAATAGCCAATAAAAGAAGTAAACCAATTACGATGAAACAATAACGAAAAGGTTTTCCAGTTTTTTCACTTTTTCTAGTTTTTTCACTTTTATCGCCGCCTTTCTGTCTACGAAAAATACCAATGTGGTTATGCCTCCGCAGAGACTTTCGCTTTTTCATTTATTACATTTTCCATACGACGCCAGATGTTTAGTAATTAAGTTGTCACATAGGATGTAATACCCATACCTGCATAAGAGGACACCTCAGAATTATTTTTGTTGATTCCATTATACTATATTTAGGAAATAACTGCATCAATTATTATTACATCTGACTAAATTATCCAGGTTTTCAGACAGTCTCCTCCGAATCTCATTGCAGGCGTTTGTTGTTATAGTAATCTATATAATCCTCAATCATTTTTACAAGTGTCTCTTTATCAGTAAAATTGCCGCCGGCAAAAATAGATGCCCCTTCATAAGAAAAACTTATCGATGAGATTCCCGGCATATTTTCATGCACATACTCTAACCTCAAATCCGTTACCACATTATCATTTACATAAAACATATAACTTGGTTCAAAAGATACAAAAGCCCATCCACCTGGATTTGATTCTGATATCGCACCTCTTGTCTGTTTATCAACCGTCCGGTTAACAAACACTTTTTTCTACCGACTCTACTTCTGCATTAATGGTAACGTCAACAACATAACGCATCTAGACATTCTTTACACTTTTATCGTCTGCGTAGAACTTTCTCGCAGTGCCCAGATTACACCCTCATCTATCGATACTTTGATAGTCTGCCATGATCCATCTCGTATACTTCATCGCATAAAATATTAATATCTTCTTTATTATGACTAGCTAGCAAAATGGTTGTTCCCTTTTCTTTCTCTTCTATGAAAAGAGCGCGCATGTCCTCTACGCCTTGCTTATCCAGTCCATTCATTGGCTCGTCCAGTATAAGAATCTCCGGGTTCTCCATAATGGTCTGTGCAATTGCCAGGCGTTGCTTCATCCCCATAGAATAATCCCTCACCTTCTTACCAGAATCCGGATCCAACCCCACTTTCTCCAATACCTTCTGTAAATATTTTTTATCCTTTTTATTGCGTATTCTATAAAGAAAGTCCAAATTCTCATATCCGCTTTTTGCACCCAAAAACGACGGAGTTTCTATAATGATTCCCGCATTATTCAGCAAATCAATTTCTCTTCCCATCTTTTTATCCCGAATCCATATTTCTCCAGAATCAACACGAAGAAATCCGCATATACATTTGAACAATACTGTTTTTCCAGATCCGTTATACCCGACAAAACCATAAATCTGTCCTTTTCCCATCGAAAAAGATATCTTATCCAGTATTTGCTTTTTTCCAAAATATTTATCAATTTCCTTTACAGTTATCATCTCTTCCATATCCTAATCCTCTTCCCGCCAACACAAGTCCTTCCTTCGTATCTTCCAGTCACAGATGATTATCATTGCAACTAATAACCCAATCAATACACATATCATATACCTTTCAGATGGCATTCTCATAATTCGTCCACTCTGAAAAATACCAATTCGCATCCAGGAAACCGGAGAAACATAGTTTAACGGTGTTCCAAACAGATATTCTGCAATTCCCGGCAAAATAACCAAAACGCTCCCTGCTATCGCACTGCATATCTTGCCCATAAAAAGACTCACACAATACATGAACATTCCTACAACACTTATAACCAGACCACTTAAAAGCCATGAAAGAAGCATAAAATGTATCGGTTCATACGATATCAACGTTCCATATGGGATATCCACCAACTGCTGCGTCTGAATGCCCGCATCTGTCATTGCAAATGTTCCGATGATCTTCCCCCAATCCGATCCGAATCCCCATTGCGTGCCCATCACTATAACACTGATAACGAATGCAAGAAACCATATCAAAAAACCACCAAACAATATATACATACAGTTAAAAGCATTCCACTTTCTTCTTCCCATTCGAACCATGATATACATTTGTCTGCGCCCCCAAAACGGTACGTCTGAATAAAAATATAAGACACTCAGCATGAATACAGACAAATAATAGATATCTGACAGCAGAAACGGCAAAAAGAACGGTCTGGCTTTTATTCCAACCATACTTGCAAAATCCCTTACCGGAGACAAATATATGTCCATAAACACAACATTCAGACACACCCATACCATAGTCTTTCCACGCCCCAGCCTCTGCCATATCATCCGGAGCATATACCCTTGGTTCGTCATTCATTCCCTCCTCGTATTTCCCGTTCAATTTTTCTATGTATCAAACATCCAAAAAAAACCATGAACAAAATCGTCATCAAAACCGCATATAGAAAATCCTGCCATTCCTTATCCCAAACTTCATAAAATGCACCATATATCCTGTACAACACACACCAGTCAGGCAGTTGAAGCCATTTCTCTACATAATTGATGACAAAGTAATACATCATAATCGGGAAAGTATATACAAAAAGCCGATTTTTTAAAAAGAGTGATCCATATGCAGCGCATATTGCTAAAACACCTCCTAACAGACTTTCTCTCATTGCACTTTCGACCAAAAAACAAATCGGCGAATAATTACCAATTAGCATTTGAGAGAATGCGTTGTCTTGAGAAACCCATGGATATCGAAGTCCAGCCACACAAAAAAAGATCAACATTCCTATAAACATTGCCAGCCATGCGCTAAAGAAAACACTCAAAACCTTAGACCAAACATATTTCTTAATATTTCCTCTTATCAATGATACATAAATGTATCGGTCATTAAAGTCATCACAAAAACAAGACGCATATGGGATTGCGCTAAATGCCAGCGTCAGCAGTGCCATTCTGGTCATTCTGATTCCATCATAAATATAGATAACATCCGTCGGAAACCTTACCTGCGTCTTTGCAATAATGACCATAGTAGCAAAAGAGCCTAAAATGGCTATTAAAAAGTTAAGCGAATGCAGTCCTCGCAATAAATCACATCGTAAATAATGCGTCTTTTTCATAGAGATACTCCTATTAATTCTTTTCCCGTCTGAGCGTCATAAAACATCTGTACCTCTGTACCGGAAGATAACGCTCCACGAATACTCCACGCTAAGATAAGTTCATCGCTGTCATGATTGGGAATCCAGCATAATTTCATCTGGGTAACCGTCACAACCTCTTCCGAAATCAACATACTGTATTTTTCATTTATACTGTTAAATATCTCACCAATATCTATTACATTTACATATTCTTCCGTTTCTTCCGTTTCGTACAAATTACCTGTCTGTATAAAACCAATCCCCGAATCCTTATACATTATTTGAATCGGAGCATTATAATCAATATCTTCGTTATAAATTCCAAACAGAGGAACATATACAGGAATACTTTCGACTTCCTGATTGATAGCAAAATAATATGCATTATCCGATTCAGACCATACCTTCTTCCCTAATCCTGCATCCGCATCATATTTCTTCTCTTCTTGCTCCATTGTCTCATAATCCAAATAATAGCATCGATAATCTTCCCCTATTTTCACACCGATTTCTTCCAGATATTTCTTAATATTCACAAACGCATCCTGCCGACTCGCAAAAGGAAATTCTTCTCTATTCTGAAACAAATCCCCATTATAATCCGGATCATTTGCCAGACGAAATGCCGATAACACAAACGTCATATCTTTCGGGAAATACAAGATACTGTTCTGATTCTCAGAATAAGTAATGCTAAACCCTCCGTCTTCTCTATCCACATATTCGTGGTCATACACTGTAATCCCCTGGTAATCTTTTTGTTCCAGAATCTGGAATTGTTCAAATTGGTTCTGCGTATATTCCTCAGTTTTATTCTTGATCAATTCTACATCCATATCAATCAATGCAGCTTTTACTTTATGAATCTTTTCTCCTTTTATCGCATCCGGGACAAGAATCCTGGCATCGGCTTTTACGTATTCACCATAAGTTTTATGCAATTCTGAAGGGAAATCAATCCTTGATATAGTCTCTTCAGCAACTTTATCCTCTTTATCACTGCACCCTCCAGCCAAAAACATACTCAGCAGTGCCATTATCAAGAATGCTAATACTCTATTCTTCATTTTCATTTCCTCTTTATCTAAAAATTGAAGGCAGCCAGGAACTGCCTTCAAATCCTTTTCTCTACGGCGTAAACCTTCCTTCCACATACAAACTAGAACCAGACGTTGCCGCCGCATCATATGTTCCATACAAATAATAGTACTTATTTGAAGGTGGCGTAATATAATACCTTCCTGTTACCGTTTGATTAGTTTGCGCCTTAGTAAGTGTAATATCCACACCATATTGTGAATGAGTATCTAAGTAGAACGAAGCAGCATGATATCTTATGTTCCTGTTAAAATAAGTTGGGGTTACATAAAATATCGTCTCATACGCAGATCCACCCGCTTTTACAGTCCTTTTCGATATATCACTCGTATTAACCGTCAAATTAAAATAATAATCCGTAGTCTGTGCGTGTGTTGTCATTAAACCAGCCCAAAGACCTGTAATCAATGTAATCGCCGCCAAAAAAAACGCTAATTTTCTTCTTGCTTTAGTCATAATCTCATCTCCTTTTACTATACTTTGCTTCTACTGTTATTTAATAAGTAATTGCTTGTCCATATTCCCTCCCTTCACATAACTATCAATCTTCTAATTCTTTATACTGCCTATTTCTATTATGCCTTAAACACGAAAAATCTCAACTCTTTGACCTTGAAAATACACTTGTCAGACCATCATAATTTTCTATTCAGGAGATAATACAGAATCCCACCATATCCGCCCATCATTCCAGGATTCATCCGTTCTTGCGGCAACAGTTTAAAATCACCACCCAATTGTATCTTCGATTTCACCTCCATCTCCTCTCCCAAAGTTTCATTCAGATATTCCATGATCCACACATTACCACATATCCCATGGCATAGACACCAGCTATCCCTTTTCCAATACTCTCTTACTTTTGCGTATGCCCGCAATATATCTTTTTTGAGGCGCACTTTCCACTCAGGATCTTCCACGATCCGATAACAATATATCCTCGAAGCCAGGACTCCCGCTGCTCCATGACACCATGCAACCGTATCAATCGGAATCGGTTCTGAACCTTTTCCTCTGATATCTGCCCAATTGTTAATCTGCGGACGGTATAATGACTCCTCGTACGCCCAGATCTGCTCTGCCAGTTTCTTATATTTTTCTTTTCCAGTCTCTCTCCATAGTGCCATTACCGGCATAAGCACTCCACTGTTTCCATGAGCCATCCCTGCCATAGGCGGTGTTCCTTTTTCTGTAATCCAACCAATTCCGGCTTCCTGCTTCTCCCCCTTTTGTTCCAATACCCTGACTGTCCGTTCTGCCATATCCAGGTATCTCAGGCTACCGGTAACCTGATATGCAAGAAGCAATACTTGTGCTGCTCCTGCATTTCCAGAGAGCAGGTCATAATTTTCATCCTTCTCTATCAACTGTTCCACAATCCTTGCATGTTTCCCGGCATATTCCAGATACTCCGCTTCTTTGCTCTGTCTGTATAAGGTCAGATAGACATAGAGAATCGAACTTTCTCCGTTATATGTCCCTGTATTTTCTGACTGCAGATTGCCAAGCGATGACATCCCCCTGTCCGTATACTGAAAAAGCATATGCTTCAACGTTGTATAGATTTTTCTTATTTTTTCTGCATTTTCCACCAAATATGAATGATACTCTTCGACATTTCCCGGAAAGTCTGCATCCGTCCGCCGGATTCTATCTGCCAGACGATACTCATCCGCACATCCTGCACTACATACCTCCGGCAGGATGGCTCTGTCCGATAATGCATACATTAGCAATAACATTCCTGCCAATCCGTCATATAGATACATCCCCATCGGACTGATATTCCATGTCTTGCTTCCTTCTGAAGAAAAATGTGCTATACGCCAGTTCACCTCTGTCTGCACCAGATTCCATACTGCATGCTTCAGTACCTTTTCGGTCAGCCTTATAGCGATTGATTCCATATCCTCTCGCGTCATTACTGCCTGATCACTCTCCTCTGCACGGTATACACGATTCATACACTTTTCCTGGTTTTCTGACGTTAGTTCTAATGATATTCGGATGTATTCCGCTTGACTCTCAAGATCCGCCTCATCCAGATCATCTAGTCTCTGATACAGCATCTCCATACCCGAACATGCGAAATATCCGGTCATCTCCTCACCCTGTGCCGTTACCAGATTCCTTTCATCCAGACAATAATAAAAATACGGAATATCTCCATTCAAAAGACTCTTGATCTCACTCTCAACAATCTGCCTGTCATCTTCCTCACGCCCCTTCCATAAGGAATGTAAGAAGATCTCTCGCTCTGCCCCGTCCATCATCAGGCTGGGATGATAGGAACTTGATAAAAGCATGCTATACCGCTGTGTATCTGCTGCTAGGACCCTGCTTCTGGTTCCCTGTAATAACCTTAGCATCTTTTTGAATTCTTTTTTATGGCTTATCACTTGAGAATAAGCGCTTGTGTATCCGTCCAGGATCTCTTCTTCATATAATACCGGATGATAAAACTGCCCCTGAACAGTAGCCAGGTTCTGCGTATTCTGTGAATACGGATACGCATACTCAATATGCATCTCTGATGTTCTGCCGTCAACGACTCTTGGGACTCTAAACGGATACTTCTGTCCCTCATTTCCACTGATTCCGCTTCCATCGACTCCATTACCACTGCGATTCCAACTGTAAACCGGCAGCAGACCTGTACATAACACGGATCTCGACAGTTGATAAATTATCTCTTCGCCTGCCGTTGTTCTACTCCTACTATGCGGATGATTCACGAAAGTCTCCAGATCGACCAATATCGGATATTCCCCTGATGCAATGACATTCTCACAGTGCAGGTCTTTCGTCCCAAGAAAATATGCCAGGAACAACTGAACTCCCAGTCTCTCGTAATATCTTCTGAGCGACTCCTGTGAAGTACAGGTCTTATATTCTACAATGGCACTCCAACTGTGATCCTGATACGACAATATTCCATAATACCCTTGTGTAATTCCGGTTTTTCTTTCCAGCCACTTTAAGAGGCTCTGATAATTCTGCTCATTCTCCATAGAATGCGGCTTGTACAATAGTTCTGTGCCATTATCCAGTCTAACTTTTAAAACCTGTCTCCCCCGATTATGTACATCCGAGAATCCACCTGAGATCCTTGTGATCTTCTTTGTTTTCTTTCCTTTGCACAGAATCTGCCGAATCTGATCCCGTTCTGTCTGAAAATGCAGAATAACTTCGGCATAATATTCAGACAAGCATTCTATACGTTCTTCCATACACCTGTATAACACAGGATACTTTTCAAACAATGTCTCTATAAACTCCGGCTTACAGACAACTTCCCGGCAAAAATAATCATATTCCTCTTTTGAATCCTGCCCTTGCAACCATCCTTTCAATCTATAATTATGTAATTCTGCAATTAATGTCCTTAAGCAAATTGCCTGTAATTGTTCTGCCAGATGCAACATGTAGTCCTGATAGATCTCTTCTGTATAAAACTTCTCCTTACCTTGTAATAACTCTGTTAATCTTTCTTTTCCATATCTCAGTATTTTCTCATAAAACTCTGCGAAAAACACTTTTCCTTCGATTCGCCTTTTAAAAGGGGAATTTTCCTGACCGCTTAATGGCATATTAATATATTCTATTAATCCTCCATTACTCAATCCATTATTACTTGTTATATTTCTTACCTTGTATGGTTTCCCCTCCATATAAGCACTCAAATTAGTGTTGTGTTTCATAGAGATTCTTAAGATACCTTCGCCTAATAGCCTTTTCCAGGATTCATATTTTTTCCCGTCAATTTTACATTTCGGATTTTCAGTAAATTCTCTTTCAGATAGATAACTTCTTTTCACATCAGCCTCCTCTGCGCCTTGTCTCTCATATTTGCAAAAGGTAAAAGCAGCATGTATCATAATAAGAACCTACCGCTTTTACCTTCCAGAAGATTAGCAACAGTATATTGTCAGAAAATGGCCACACCCAATAGTCTTAGAATCGACACTACAAAGCCGCTCCTTGCATGGCAGTAATTTATCAATTTCCACAAGTTCTTCTGATAAATCTCCTACACACTCAAATAGAAATTTTTCTTCCATATTCTTCCCCTCGCTTTCTTTAAAATTATGAAACATTTTCGTCATCAAAAAAAGAAAGATTTACATGAAACCCATCCTCTTGTACCTGACAACCAAAAGTACCATCATATTTTTTGACTATTTTTTTTATGCTTTTTATTCCATATCCATGTATATTCTTATTCTTTTTCGTAGAAATAAGTTCTCCACTTTTTTGCAGCGGTACTTCTTCAATACTATTTAATATTTCTATAGAAAAAATAAAATTCTGCTTTTTCATTTTTACCTCTATCCGCTTGCCCTTATTTTGTATCTTTTCACAAGCCTCTATTGCATTGTCTAACAGGTTGCCGAACAAAGAAATACACTCATTGTCCGAAAAAGGCAACCCTGTAAACTGTGTTGTAGATATACAAAACTTAATATGTTTCCTCTCTGCTTCTGCTTTTTTCTGGCTTAGTATAAAATCCAACACACCTTCGCCAGTCCAATTCCGTATATCCGTATATAAAAGTTCTCTACTAATCTCTTCTATATACTGGCTCAATTTCTCCCATTCCTGCTCCCGCTCATATCGTTGGAAAATAATAAAATGGTTCTTCATATCATGGACTATTTGATGCGTCTTTAACATCTCTTGGTATTTTTCACTCATCATATTTTCCCGTATGATTAAAATTTCTTTTTCCTTCTTTAAAATCTGATATTTAAGAAGGAAAAGTCCTGCAAATAAGATCATTACCGAAATTATCAGTAAAGAAATCCCACTGTCAACTCCCCGTATCTGTTCTTTACCTTTTACCATTCGTTCCATCACGATCTGATAATTTCTCATGAGCATATAAAGCAAAAAATTCATTGCCAGCAAAATCCATCTGTACTCTTGTATTTCTCTTCCAATATCTGCTTTCTTCATCTTTAACATATGAATCATATACCAGATTATTACTCTGGAAACTACATAAATAGTACTTTTCCAACAAGACACCGCATAAATATAAACCACATGTTTAAAATCTGCTTTCAGAAAATCCATACACAAAAATGCAAAGGAAAAATCTAACACCGCAATTAATATATAACCGGCGAACACAACTCCTATAATCGAAAACCATGCTTTTCTTTTAATCGACCATACACACAGACTTGTTACAATAATACTGAACATCAGCATAACATACGAAAAAAAAGCCACTGATCGGTTCACTGCCAACAAACTCCCCAAAACTATAATATTTCCCCATATTATAATCTTCTCTTTCCTCCCCAGATACTCCTTCTCCAGTATCGTAATATACACAATCTGGTACACCAGCCAGACTTCCCATATGGATGTTGCAGCCAAAACACCTTGCAATACCACTTCTCTCATTCCTGATTCCTCCAGTATTGGCTGATCTGCTCCTTCACTTTCATTATCTGTGCCCGGCTGATCGTTACCCTTTCATTTCCCTCAAGATAGATGGTATTCCCTCTTACTCTTATAATGTGATTCATATTCACTATGTAACTCCGGTCTGCCAATATAAATATGTCACTATCTAGTTCTTTCAGGAGCCGACTGATCGTTATCCTCTCCCTACAAACATCATCCACCATAACATATTCGACGTATTTTGAAGCCTTCGCCTTTCGAATGCAGATGATATCCTTATAATAGATCTTTCTTCGATCCAGGTTCGTACCAATCCAACGATACTCTTTGCTTTCCCGAATCGTTCTATGGATCAGCCCCCGCATGACCACCGGAAGCCTGTAGTCCATATCTTCCTTCATGATATATTGATATGCATCCAGTCTGTAACTTTCTGCAGCAAAATCTGAATGCGAAGTCAGAAATATCAGATACATCTCCGGGTATTTTTCTCGCACGACCCGTCCTAACTCCACGCCGCTTATCCCCGGAAGTTCTATATCTGTCAAAAGGATATCACACCCACAACCCTTCTCCAGATAATCCAGGAATCCCTCCGCCTTTGTATACTGCATAATCTCTATTTCTACCGAAGGATCTGCCGATGACTCTATACATTGATACGTCATCTCCCGCATCTTCTTCTCATCTTCCACAATCGCAATCTTTATCATAAGTACCGCTCCTCAGACAAAACATAATATCGATTCTCATTTATATTATGAAACACTGTTTCTTCTTTATTGACGTAGAGTTTAAACGTTTTTTCCCACAATATATGATCCGCATCCTGCTTTATAACCTTTCCACAGTGATATATATACTCTCCCTCTTTTCCATTTGATACCTTATCCATAATGTCTTCCACCGCATCCCCTACCCTCATGGAATGCAATACCGGATTCCATCTGCCCAATAATTGGCTTATTTTTACTTTCGTTAGCGGTACCTTGGTACAACGCCATTTTTTTTTAGGAAATACCTCTTCAATATCCATTTTCAAATACTTCAATATTATATTGAATTCTGTTTCTCCACTTTCATAGGGATAGCCTAACTCCAAATACGCATAGATATGCCAAACTGCTTTTTGCAGATAACGAATATCCTCGGTTACCTCATATCTTTCTCGCAGCCAGGAAATACTCTCCTTTAAGACCTCTTTGCTCGACAATCCAAGGCTCTCGATATTTCCAACTCCCAATTTAATGCTCTCAACTTCAACTATATTATATATCATCGTACTATGCCATCCTTTTATCTTTACAGCGCGCCAGGATTTACTATTTGTAAACCGATTGCATATTAGTAAATTTCTATTTTTTACCTCTACTGTTACAATATAGGTGAAGGAGTTTGATATCATTATGGAAATCGGAGAACGAATCAAATATTTACGGGAGTCGCAAGGCATGACTCAGAAAAAACTGGCTGATTCAATTCATATCTCTCCAAGTCTTATGAATCGAATTGAAAAGGGATCTTCGAATCCGAGCCTGGAATGTATTTGCAATATTGCCAACGCACTACAGCTTGCACCACAGGATATTCTATGTGATATCTTTGTTTATCCCGATAAAGAACTTACTACCTCAGAGCAGATTAAAATTGTTGTTGAAAAATTCCCCCTCAAACGGCAGGAAGAATTTCTTGAGGTACTAAAACTTTTATCTTCTCACCTGAATTGATTATAGCATAATTCAATTTTTTAAGTATCATTGACCATAAATAGTATGATTTCTGACCATTGATTAAGTAATCAACAAAAGAAACGCACTCCGAAGTGTTGTGATATTTCACCTGTCTACTTGACAATGGGCATATCATACTCTCTTCTGAGTGCGTTTTATATCCCTCTATTCTACTCTACCTATAAGAATTCCTTCAATTCCTCCCGGAGTTTCTCCTCACACTTCACCAGTTTCTTCGCAAGCGCAATACTTTCATGCGACGCCTCCGGACACTTATTGATACATTCGCTAATGGACTGAATTCCCATGTTGCAGCCCTCTGTCAATAGTTTCGCAACCTGCGAATTATCATCCTTGATCAGAAGTTTCATCTCTGTAGTAATCCAGGAAAATGCCGTTGCCACCTTATCCGGTCCCTTAATCTCTCCGCCACTTTTTACCAACAGTTCTGCGGCTTCCTCTCCCAGTTTCTTGTGCTGGTCCTTAGAATCCTCAAGAAGTCTTCCCATCTTGGCATTCATAACAAAATCTTTCAGCCGATCCATGCTACCTACCGCCATTTTGCATCCCGAATTACATTCTTCCAATAAAGTAACTGTCTGTTTCTCCATATTCCATGCCCTCTTTTCTACATTTTTCCTTAGTATGCAGAAAATCAGGCTAAAATATGTATCCCTACTTTCGAACCACAAGCCCGGTACCGATTGCTCCCGGTCCTGTGTGACATGCGATGCTGAATGACAGCGGATTATAATGAACTTTTACCTGCGGAAATGCTTCTCTTAACTCATTCGTCCATTCTTCTTCCTCTTCTTTGGTAAGCCCTGCACCGGCAGCAGCAATCACCACTTTACTCATATCTGCATCCCGGAATCTGGTTTCCAGGTCTTGCTTGAGTCCTTCTATCATCTTATGTTTGCCTTTTTTCATTCCGCGCACTTTTGCAAATGCATCCAGACGCTCTCCCTGTATGGTAAGCACCGGCTTAATGTTCAGGACTGCTCCAAGAGCCGCTCCGGCAGGCGTAACCCTTCCTCCTTTTTTCAGGAATTCCAGCGTATCAACCGTAATATAGATACTGGAATCATAGGCTCTTGCCTCCAGATCCTCCTTAATCTCTTTTGCAGAAGCGCCCTCCTGCGCAAGTTCTCTTGCTTCCAGGACAGATTCACGCAAGGTTACAGATATCCTATGATTATCTGCCACCTGCACTTTTCCATCGTAATCCATCGACAGTCCAATCGCCGTTTCACAAGAATTACTCAGACCGCTGGACATCGGTATGTAGACCAGATCTTCGTAACCCATCTCAAGAATCTCATCCCACATATCCAGCACATCTCCCGGAGATGGCTGTGATGTGGATACATCCTTTCCAGACTTAAGGCCATCATAAAACATCTCCTGTGTCAGATCTGTACCCTCAAAGCAGATCTCCCCATCAATAATCACAGGCATCGGCATTAGGAATATTCCCAGTTCATCCGCCTCCGCTTTCGTAATTCCACTATTGCTATCTGTCATAACAGCTGTCTTCATATGTGCATATCCTCCTTCATCTGCGCGTCATCCTTCATCTGCGCATCATCTTTCATCTCCGCATCATCCTTCATCTCAAATCGCATACCTATCACGCAAATATCATCCTTTTTCTTCTTGCGATATCTTTCAATTATACTTATAATCAAGTGTGACAAATTGTAACATTTTAAAATCACAAATTCAATATTGTATCCGTCAACTGTTACAAATCAGGGGGTTTTGTTCATGAATAAAAATCGAAAGAATCAAGCGAATGCACTAGCCAGAGAATGCATGGTTACTGCTCTGATACAATTATTAAAGGAAAAGCCACTCTCTGCCATATCCGTCTGCGAACTCACTGAGAAGGCAGGCGTCTCAAGGATGACGTATTATCGCAATTACCACTCCAAAGAAGATATCTTCTCTACTTATCTGGAAGACATCTTAATCGGTTACCAAGAAGAAGCCAGGCAACTGCCTTTGAATACACAATGCTACGAATCCGCTCATAT
Organism: Bariatricus sp. SGI.154; assembly: GCF_050313795.1. Classification (NCBI taxonomy): domain Bacteria; kingdom Bacillati; phylum Bacillota; class Clostridia; order Lachnospirales; family Lachnospiraceae; genus Bariatricus; species Bariatricus sp. SGI.154. Next base: position 16,968 of record NZ_JBNPMC010000007.1, on the reverse strand, counting down.
GCTCCATTGCTTTTCTTATTTTGAAAAGCACAAGGAATTCCTCGACAGCCTGTTTCAAAGCGGACTAGGTCATATGCTTCTGACTTCCATCAGCAAATATGTACTTGAGATGTGGCATGCTCCGGAAGATGGCATCGAACACTATTACGGTCTGCAGGCATTCGCAGGCGCACTATACAACCTGTATATCTCCTGGGCATCAAATGGAATGAGAGAAACTCCCGAAGAATTAACAAAGATCCTGGAGAAGATCCTTCTTACAATCCGCAATCACAATTAAGAAGTCTCTCTGTCGGGCATACTCATCAATGTCAATGCTACAATTGTAAGCACCAGACCAATAAGGGATAAGGCCGTCGGGATTTCTGAATAAAACACCGCGCCGAATACCATCGCCGCTACAGGTTCACCTGCTGCCAAGATGGATGCCTTCCCTGCTTCAACATATTCCAGCGAAACCGTGTAAAGTACATACGGAAGAACCGAAGTGCAAAGAGAATGCAGAAGCATGAACAACACAAATCTTCCGCCTCCCTCTGATACAGCTATACCAACACCTTTCCAATCCGTCAGGGGAAGCAGAACAAGCATCACCATAACCAGACAATAGAACGTAATTGTCAATGCATGATATCCTTTTCCCATAGCAATCTTCGTAAATATACTGTACAACCCATAGAAGAATGCCCCTGCCCCTCCAATCAGGATTCCAGCCGCCGTCCACTTCATCCCGGAGCTAGTTTCCAGCACACCGCTCGCCAAGATGCAACCTGCGAGCGCCATGCACATACAGACGGTCTTCTTCCAGGTAATCTTCTCCCGGAATAAAATCGCCGCCAGAAATAATACAAATATCGGCGACAAACTTAACAGAACTGCTGCCAGCGACAACGTCAACTGTTCGATTGCTTCATTATAACAGAGGTTTAGACCAAACATCCCCACTATGCCGCCCGCTATAAATATCCATAATTCTCTGATTTTAATCCTGAATAGCGATCTGTCCAATAAGGAAATCCCAATCCAAAGAATCACAACCGCTGCCACGACTCTGGTAGATACAATCGTATAACTGTTCATTCCTATTTCACCCAGTTGTCGCACGAATAACCCGGCACTGCCCCACATAATACCTGATAGCACAGGCATGATAAACGCTAATTTCTTCATCGTATGTTTCCTCTCATTATTTCTTTAGCTGCACTATTTCTATCGTTCTAATTATATGATACAAATAAGATGACTTCCGTTATTCTACTCTGACCTGAAGTTCCGTTATATGTTCCTCTTCCACCCCGGATACGTGGATGTCCACCCAAAGAATCTCATATACGTCACTTACGATCCTATAGCCTTCATCTCTTGCGTGCGAAAAAAGCCTCGGCAAAAACTGGTAATTCTGCTCACAATTGCCACGGTAACTGATAGTCAGATAATCCCCGCCCTTAATCACCGTATCACCTTCTTCATCAATCATGAATACTCCCGTGTATTCCCGACACCTGCCATTTCCGGCACTTTTTGCAGGAATGATCGAACCGATATGATTGCTTCCTATAATATACAATTTCTCCGGATTCCTGTTCAGAAGCTGCTTAATCAGCACATCCATCTCCTCATCCTGCTCATATCCTTCATCAATATAATGACAATTCCTATCGGGTATCTTGCAGAAATGAACCTTCCCCATCTCTTTTTCTTCACATTGATTCAGCATCTGTATTCTTTCTTCTACATTCTTCTGAAGTACTTTAAGTTTCTTCTGTTTTTCTTCAATCATCTGAAACTCATCCTGCAAAAGATCTTTGGTTCTGCTCACAGTGTGGTTCTTAAGATATGTGCCAATCTGTTCCATAGAAAACCCCAGTTCCCGCAGTTCCCGTATTACGTTCAATCTCCAGATATCGTCCGTATGATAGAGCCGGTATTGGTTCTCACCGCGTTTCGGCTTTAAGATGCCAAGTTTCTCATAATAACGCAGAGAGTCCGTTCCGATATGATACAATTCAGATATCTCACCAATCTTAAAATATTTTTTCATTCCATTTCTCCTAATTCGCTCTTGACCTTGGTATTATACCAAGGTTTAGAATAGAACACAATAAGGGAGGTTTTATTTATGAAGTTAGAAGGAAAATCATTAAAGCATGATTTCTTTCGTTTTATTATTCCGTCACTCATCGCACAGTGGGTCTACGCACTTTATACCATGATTGATGGATTGTTTGTCGCCAGAGGCGTATCCGAACTGGCTCTGTCAGGCGTGAATATCGCAATGCCTTTTGTGACTTTGCTTTTTTCTATTGCTTTATTATTCGCAGTCGGTTCATCCACGATTATTGCAATCTATCTCGGAGAACAGCAGGATACGAAAGCACGCGAAGTATTTACCCAGAACATTCTGACCGTAATGATTGTCTCTATCCTGACAACCGTAATCGTCTTATGGAAATCCAGAGATATCGCAATCTTCCTGGGTGCCACAGACCTTACGATTGAATACGTTCAGACTTATCTCAACACGATTGCCTGCTTTAGCATCTTCTTTATCTGTTCTTATTCGTTGGAAGTACTGATTAAGACGGATGGATATCCGATGAAGGCGACGATTATCGTTACAACCGGCGCAGTACTGAACTGCATCCTTGATTATCTGTTCGTAATGGTATTCCACAAGGGCGTATGGGGTGCGGCATTTGCTACAGGGTTGTCGCAATTATGTGTGGTCCTCTTGTACCTGACGCATTTCTGCAGCAGTAAGACGCATATGAAACTGGTAAGATTCACACCTTCACTGTCTCTGCTGTGGCGAACCATAAAGATCGGGCTTTCCTCCGGCATTACCGAATTCTCCGCGGGAATTGTCATCTTCTTATTCAACCATGCGATACTGGCATACCTTAATGAAGAAGCCATTGTAAGTTATACGATCGTAACCTATGTAAGCACGATTATCGTAATGTCTATGGCAGGAATCGCCCAAGGCATACAGCCATTGGTCAGTTACCATTATGGCAAAAAGGCACCCGACAATTATCATCGGCTGCTGAAATATGCGCTTTATTTCGGAACAGCATTCTCGGTTGCTGCTTTTATCATATCCAGAATCATCGCAAGCCCGCTGGTGAATCTGTTCATATCACCGGAACTTACACAGTTGCGGATGGATTCTGTAAGAGTGTTCTACACATTCTCTTACTCCTTCCTGATCTGTGGATTCAATATTATTATCGGCGGATTCTTTACTGCGATCGAGTATCCTAAGTCCGCCATGGCAGTCTCGCTTGGCAGAGGATTTGTCTTTGTTGCCGTAAGCCTTCAGGTGCTGACCCGTTTATTCGGGGGAGATGGAATCTGGTGGGCGGCTACGCTGGCGGAAGGGATGTGTCTGGTTCTTACTTTGGGGTTATTTGTGTATTATAAACACCACTCCTCTAATGAAAATATTGGGGCGGAGATTCGAAAGTAATCTCCGCCTCGAAAATATTTATCCATCTTTTCTACCTACAGGATCTGCCACCGGCAGTTCCCTTAGGATGCTTTGGCAACTCATAGTTCATCTCGCTTTCATCCAACTCTATCTCCAATTCACTCTCTTCCCATTTCATCTCATCTATCACTTCTTCAATTGTCCTGACGCATTCGTCCAGATTCTTCTGGATATCTTTCCCCCAGAACCGAATCACCGTCCACCCTTCGAACAACAGTCTTTTATTCACCTCTTCATCCCTCTGCCGATTGCGGGATATCTTCGGTATCCAATAGTCCGGGTTCTTGCCTTTTGCTAATCTCGGCTTTAATATCTCCCAGTCTTTTCCATGGAAGAACTCGCCGTCGCAAAATATTGCTATCTTATATTTTGTCAGAACTATATCCGGTTTCCCGATTAACCGGTCATAATTCTTCCTATAGCGATACCCTTTCTCCCATAGTGCTTTCCTTAATTGCACCTCTATCTTCGTATTCTTTCCCTTGATACGCTGCATCGTCTTGCGGCGCTGCTCTTCACTTAAGACATCCACGACATCACTTCCTCGAATCGTAAAATCTATTCCCCTTAGCAACAATATGCTGTATAATCAATTATAACAAATTTGACCAGAGATTTCATATTTTTTATCAATTACAGCACAGGAGATGAAACCTATGATAGGAAAAACAATCGTGGAACAGGTAGACAAAGACGGGGACATCTTTTTAGGGTGTGATTATAGCCTTACAAGGAAAGAAATATTTCTTGCATTAACACGCTATTTCCCACACATAGATCTTAGCAAAGATGGACGTATCGTCGGTGAATACCGTGGACATGCATATTCTATTCGCATTAAGAATATCACGTATCTTGGCAATCCACATCCCGCCTATAAGAAACGGATACAAATACCGAATGATCTACAGGATTTTTACGATATGTCCATTATGCACAATATGACACCTTTGCTTCTGGGAATCTATAGTTCACCGGATGGGCTTACCTTATTCTGCGATTTTAATATTGAAGATTTCGTGAATAAGAAAGCGAATAATTCTTCCGCACATGTCTATACCAGCGATATGAGCAGCGCAGTCACGGATGGGATCTTTCAGAAGATTGATTTCATGGGGAACCGAATCACCGTATTTCATCCCGACTATGTCTCCACTTTTTTGGATGATAAATTCAATATTGCAGAGGATTCATCCGCAGAAAATCATATCTTATCTGCACCACCTGCTATACAGGCGCCCGGAAGCAGCGCCCCTGTCAGATCATCGGTAATGACACCGGAGATTCGGAATATTATCGCTGATTTCTTCAGGCAGATTCCAAAGAGATGGAATGGTATAGATTGCTATACAGAAATGATTGCAGACAACTATAGAAACAAGTATCAACCCGAATGGGCAGGGTTCTATCTCGAATATTTATTCGAAAAATATCTTTCTCGTAATTCACTGCATAGTTTGATTCGATATGAGCAGAACAAAAAGAAAGATGGAATCGACCTCGACCTGTTCTTCCCGCCATTATCAGACTACGGAGATCTGAAGGCACATAGTGATAACTCACCCGGAATCCAGGGCAATGACTGGAGCACAATATTCAATATCCTTAACCAGACAGACTATGACCATCACATCTACTACATCGTCTGCGAACATACAACATACAAAGACAGCGGGTTCAATTATGAGGTTACACAGTTTTGGAATCGCGTCCAGAACAAGGATAACCCGATGAGTTATCACAAGCGGATGAAGCATCATATCGATTTGAAGAAAGTCTACATACTAGATATCAATAATTCAAACAAGCAATTCCTCGGTATGTTCAAACAAGGCGTTAACAGCAACGGGAAACTGCGAGAGCCAAAGATTATGATTGATCACAAAGTATTAGATGAGTTCGTGATAGAGACCATTGAACTATAACCTACAGGACCTGCCACTGGCAGTTCCCTCCGGATGCTTTGACAATTCTAAATGGCGGCAATACTGCCGCCATTTTTCTATCCAGGAATCCTTCTGTACTCCTCACACTTGTCACAACTGAAACAACTTTTTCGCACACTCTTCAATCACCGTCACATTCACGCTATTGCCATACTGCTTATATGCCTGCGCGTCCGACGGATTAGATATGAATTCCTTCGGGAAACTCTGAAGCGCTGCTGCTTCTTCTACCGTCATTCTCCTTCTATATCTTCCAATCACCGGAATCTGAACGATTGCAACCAATGCCGGAAAACACGTCGGAACCTTCACCCGAACGCCAGATGGTCTGAACTGTATCACGCCTTCCCATATGGTATCGATATTCGTTCCCGCCTGCCACTCCATCTTTCTTTGTGTTGGAGTAAAGTTCTTTAGATCATCATATTTTTCAAACCACTGATCTATAAATGCTTTATTATTCTGATATAATTGAATATTCTTATTTACAAATTCCTGCTTCCACTTAGGGAATTCTTCCGGCGCTTTCTCATATCGGAAGAACTCGGACCAGATAGGGAATCCTATGACCTTCATATCTATCCCATGATAGAATTCATCCCACGCATTAAGAACCATCTCTTCGTGGTCAGATATGTAATATTTCTCATCCACTTTCTGATCTGTAATCACATCATATATCGAATTCTGCTCTTTTTTCAGCACATCCGGAAAAACAATATCCAACGGTTCGTCTACACGATTAGGCTCGTATTTTCCAAGGATAACAACCCTTTCTCTAAGTTGCGGCACTCCGAAATGATGCGGGCTCAATATCAACGGCTTTTCCGTCAGCCGGTATCCTAATTTCTTTAAGACGCCACGAATAACCTTCCATGTATTCCCATGATCATGCGACACCAGATTCCTTACATTCTCCAACACGATATATGGCGTATGGTGATATTTCAAAATACGCTCAATCTCAAAAAATAACGTTCCTCTGGTCTGATCATCCAAGCCCTCCTGTTTTCCCGCTTTGCTGAATGCCTGACAAGGGAATCCCGCACACAGTACATCATGCGGCGGAACCTCCTTCTCATCTATACTTCTTATATCACAATCCGAATTCATCTTATAATTCTCATAGTATGTCTCAATACAATATCGATCAATCTCCGAGGCAAATACGCACTGTCCTCCCAGTCTTGTCATAGCCTGATGAAACCCACCGATCCCCGAGAACAAGTCTATAAAATTAAATGGTTTCTTCATATTCCTGCTCCTTCTACTTATCCAGAACAAATATTCATTAAAGATATCTTTAACATCTTAACAATCCAACTCTTCCCAGCGTAAAATATAACCGTTAAGTCTTCTAGGCTGCGCTTTTATCTGAACATCAAACTTCAACGAGGTTTTTCTTATCTTAGCATCCGCGTTATGCAATCTCATCGAAATGATCCATTGATCAAAATAAATTTCCAATGTCGTTTTGCTCCCCGGTTTCATTCTGACTTCTACAATCTCTTCCGGCAGACTTATAAATTTCACTGCCTGATTATTCTTATGCCCCTGATAAGAATTCATAAGCGAGCCATGCATATTATATGGATATATTTTTGTCGATTCTGTCTTTGTATCCTTAATAATTTTGTAAAAATCATAATTTCCAAACATATACTCAAAAAGCAGCCTGGCAAATTCTTTCGCCTCTTTTTTTCTATCGACTGTTGCTTCTGCTTCTATCTTCCCCAATCTTTCAATCTCTTCTACAAAGAGTTTCACAATAGGATAGTATATCGTTTCTTTTTTTTCTTCTACCTCAGACCATCTTTTAAATCGACTTGCATAATCTTCTATCATTGTTTGGATTTTTTTCATTTCAGTTATAAATCTATCACTGCAATGATATTTACCAGTCCAATCAAACGCAAAATCCAACTTTTCTGTAATTCTGGGATGCTTCACAGCCTCATGGTTATTTTTACAACTAATCCCTATTTCACCAACTTTTTCAATATGCTCACTATCCGAATAAATAGCAAAACCTATATCTCTGACATCCCCATGAACTCCTGCAGAATCTGGCAATGCTCTAAATACGCCATACAGCCCCCTGGGATTCTGTAATATTGGTTCTGCCTTATACAAATATAACGCAGCTACCCTTGCAGCCCGGTTATAAGGATTCTTCATAATCTCTATATGAAACTGATCATCCTCACTCTCATCTTCTTCATCCCATCCTCTTACTATCTCATAAGCCCTTGCTATACTATTATAATTCTTATCATCTTTAATCTCTAACTGCGATTTCTCCCATCCCTTTTCCTGCAAAATGTTATAAGTCTCGATTAAAGTTGCATACTCAAATGCTTTACCGGAAATCACGGTATTATTAATCCTCTTATCACTTTTTTTTCCATAACATTCATCTTCCGGATTTTCAAAATTGAGAAATGGGCGCAAATCCTCAACTGTAAGAATTGTTTTCACTTCTACAGCAATTGCTTCTGCTAATTTAACCGGAACCGCATTTCCAATCTGCTTATATTTACTATCCAGATTTCCGCAAAACACCATGCCTTTTGGAAATGTTTGAATAGCCGCGGTTTCTTTGTAACTCAAACGCCGATTATGATTCCCTATAAATTCAAACTGATCAACACCCACATACTTCATCCCATCAGAATCAGGACTTAGCGCAACTTGCTTTGCCATTGCAGGTATCGTAAAGGACACATCATCAAACCCTCTTTTTCTATTCCGCGACATATACCTTGACGAAAATGGCGCCTGACATACGTCATTCATACCTACCGGTTCCAGATCTTTCAATGCCTTTCCCAAGGTTACTACTTCTAGACTCCCTTCCGGAAATCTATATGCTCCGCCGTTACAGATATCATTCCTAATTCCAATAAACAACACTCTCATACGATCCTGCGGCACACCAAAATTTTTAGCATTGATTGTCGGTGCTGACACCGTATAATCCAACAAAGAAAAATCTTCTAATATTTTCTTAAATACGACTCCGCCACCTAACGTCTTGATCCCAATTACATTCTCAGCCACAAAAACTTTTGGTCTTTTAATCCTAACCAATTCTACAAAATGCTGATATAACACATTTCTCGAATCATCAACCTGCCTTGGACCTGCCAGCGAAAATCCCTGACATGGGAATCCGCCTAATATAACATCTATCTTTACCCCTGGTAATATCGACTTAAGATCAACCTTCGCAATATCTCCACACACTATCTCCGTACGCTCTTCGATCTTCTTTCTCGTTCCATCAGCATTATAATTAGCCCACAGATCATATGTATCACACGCATCTTTATCAAAATCATTCGCCCACAATATATCGAATCCTTTATTGTGAAATCCCATATCCAAGCCCCCCGCACCGGAGAACATTGAAATCACTTTAAATCCCATATATCGACCTCCACTTAATAATTCTTTATTCCCAATATTGGTTTAATAATATTTATACAAATATCCAATCAGTACTTCCTATCATCGCCATATCTACCTCGCTTTTACAAGCATTACGAACTATATTCTTTATGAGATAAATATCTTGATATTTTAACTGTGGAAATACAAATATTTCTGTTGCTGTACACGCAACAATTCCTTCATAATGGTTCTTAACACAACTTTTCTTCACCCAAAATCTAAATCTTTCCATAGGCATATCCCTGCCTGTACCTTTTGAAAAGACTAACAAATTACATTTTTTTAAGTTCTTCCAATTATATTCCTCTAATTCATTGAGCCAACATTCTTGAACCTTTTTCACATTTTTACTTATAAGGCATACTCTAATCTCTCTTTCTATACTTCGAAAAGTGTTCTCTATCGTTTCTATCAAACTTGCATTTCCTAACATTACATAGTCTTTATGAATTTTCCCCTCTCGTAATATAACTAACGCCTTTTTCATATATTCTTTCATGCCAAGACCATCTCCCCATATCCATTATAGAACATCTGTTCTGCAATTTCAATCAAAACCTATTCGTTTTACAACTACAGAATATACTTTGGTTTCCTGCCCTTTACTAATTATTTCCAATCCTTTTCTTCCTCCCCAGTCTCACATCTTCCATCTCTTCCGCCAGTTTTTCATCCATGTGATCGAACAGATAATTCTTGCCAGTCTCTCTGCGGCTTTCATACTCTTCCCGGATCTGGCGCCTTACAATCTCATACTCCTCCCTGAATTCCCGCGAGGAGATCAGCGTGCCGCCCTGACCCAAAGTGACAACCTGCTCAACTCCGTCGGATGTCACAACCGTCACATGATACTTCTTCCCTATATGATGTACGACTTTCTCGATATACTGGTCAGCCGTCTCCGCCTCCTTGGTATAGACCACATGGATATTGTGATACTTCTGAATCTCTAACGCATAGCCGTCTACCTTATACGCATCAAATACCAGAATCACGATACACTTCTTGAACCCCTGATAGTTACTGAGAATATCCATCAGTTTATTTCTTGCCGCTTCGATATTGTCCTGTGCCAGTTCTTTCAGATCATCCCAGGCAAATATAACGTTGTAGCCGTCTACCAGCAGATATTCCTGTACTGGTTCTTCCTTCTTTTGTGCTCTTCTCTTCGTCTCGCCATTTACCGTCTTAGAAGCAGGACTTAATCTTCGCTCGATCTTCCCATAAGTACGGATAAATATCTCTTCTAACTCTTTCTCTTCTTTATAACTTAAAGATGGCTGGATGTTTCTTTTCTGAGCAAGCGCCTTTGCTCTCGCTGCCAGCATGTCTCCTTGCTCTGTATACTCTGTCTCAGACTCCTTTTGCAGCTGACTCTCAATATGCATATACTCAAGCACCTGATCCCAAGGAACAACAAAACCAGCGCCATGAGAACAGAATACTGACCCGGTCGGGTTATCCAAATCCCGCTGCGGATCATATCCACTTGCTTCTATCACCTCTTCTGCATTATGACAAGGCTCATATCCCTTAAAAGTGCAGCTAAGTCTGCCTCGTCCTCTCGTATAACTATTGACTTCCATCTGGTAATCCCGCATAGTCGCTACCGGAACACTTCCCGTCAAAATAGATATTTCTCCATCTGTTTCCGGAGGCTCAAACTCACCGGACATCTTCTGAATATCAATCATGGCACGTCCAACCATCTCAGACGGAAGTTCCAGACGGTATTCATAATATGGCTCTAACAGCACATTCTCTGCCTGCATCAATCCCTGACGGACTGCCCGGTATGTAGCCTGCCGGAAATCTCCACCTTCCGTATGTTTCAGATGTGCCCGTCCGGCAGTTAATGTAATCTTCACATCCGTAAGATGTGCTCCTGTCAATACGCCTCTGTGCTCTTTCTCTGCCAGATGCGTCAATATCAGACGCTGCCAGTTCTTGTCCAGCATATCCTCACTGCAATCAGTATCCAACACCAGACCACTTCCCGGTTTTCCGGGCTCTAACAAAAGATGCACCTCCGCATAATGACGAAGCGGTTCAAAATGACCTACACCTTCTACCGTATTTTTAATCGTTTCTTTATATACTATATTACCGGTGTCGAATGTCACTGCTACATGAAAACGCTCCTGAATCAGGCTCTGCAGTATCTCAATCTGCACCTCGCCCATGATCTGCGCATAGATCTCACCCAATTCCTCATTCCACACAATCCGAAGCATCGGATCTTCTTCCTCCAACTGACGCAGATTGCGAAGCATCGTGTGAGCATCACATCCTTCCGGCAGTCCGATCCGATAATTTAAGACTGGTTCCAGAACCGGTGCCTGAGATTCTTTTTCTACTCCAAGCCCCTCCCCCGGATAAGTATAATTCAAACCGGTAACTGCACAGATACTTCCCATTTCCGCTTCCTGCACAGTTTCGTATTTTTCTCCGGAATAGATGCGGATCTGATTGACCTTTTCTTCCCAGTGCTCTTCCGCATCCGCTTCATTTGCCAGAATATCTTTCACTTTCAATGCTCCACTGGTCACCTTAAGATGGGTCAGGCGGTTACCCTGAGCATCTCTGGAAATCTTGTATACCTTTGCGCCAAATCTGTCCTCTGTCGCTCCCTTTGGATGCTTTGCCAACTTACAACCGGCCTTCTGAACTGTATATTTCCTAAGACCAGCCATGAATTCCTGCACTCCCTGAAGTTTCAGCGCAGAGCCAAAATAGCAAGGATAAGCCTTTCTCTTTTCAATCAGCCGGATCATCGTCTCTACACACAGTTCCCCACTTTGCAGATACTCATCCAAAGCCGCATCCTCACACATAGCCAGATTCTCAAAAAGTACACTTTCATCCTCATCAAATGCAATACATCCCTCATCCAGGCTGATCTTCAGTTCTCGAAGCAGACGTTCTCTGTCCGTCCCCTCCTGATCCATCTTATTAATAAATAGGAAAACCGGGATACGATAACGGCGAAGCAGATTCCAGAGCGTACGAGTATGCCCCTGCACACCGTCCATTCCACTAATTACGAGGATTGCATAATCCAAAACCTGTAAAGTACGTTCCATCTCTGCGGAGAAGTCTACGTGCCCTGGGGTGTCCAGAAGTGTTACTTTCTTATCACCAAGTTCGAACACTGCCTGCTTGGAGAAAATGGTGATCCCTCTGTTTCTCTCCAATTCATAAGTATCCAGATATGCGTTCTTGTGGTCTACACGGCCAAGTTCTCTGATCTTGCCGCTAAGATACAGCATACTCTCCGATAATGTTGTCTTGCCGGCATCCACATGGGCGAGAATGCCCACGCAGATATGCTTTTTTTGCTTGTTCTCTGATATATCTTCCATTATAATTCCTCTTCTTTTATAGAGATTCATCTTACAGTGGGCATACGCGTTTTTGACCTACAGAACTTGCCACTGGCAGCCCCTCCGAATGCTTGGCAACTAAAATATAATATGTATTGCATTCGGAGTCATTATTAGATCTGCAAGTTCATCACAACTTGTAGATATTTCATTTGTCCGCAGATCATAATTTCGCGTCCCCAATACCACAATGTTTCCATTACTTCCCACACTCAGAATTGCTTTCATGCATTCTTTATCTGTCAAAATGTTTTCCGCATACATAAATGGCACTAATTTGGGCGTGCTAAATATTATAATTTTCTTCCCTCTATGCTGATCTGATGTTCTTTGGAATAGCGTATCAATCTTACTTCCGGCGCTTTTATCATCTGTAATTACGCAGAACTTTCCGTCATCCTCACCAGGAATATGTGATAAAATATGTAGGCAGATCGCCAACATCTCTTCGCCCAAATTATCGTCTGATTCCTTATTATTTCTGACTGTTTCAAAGAATCGCTTGTATATTCCTCTATTTTCAGAGTTTTTCCCTTTGATAACCTCATCACATAAATCAGCATTTTGATCAAAAGTTTCGGTAATTGTACTTACCGGGCTTTTTATCATTCTCACAGCCCATATTAGATAACTGTTAATTGCCGCGTTTGTACCAAAACACATATCCATTATTGCAAATAAGTCTTCCTCATACATAATCAGGACATTGATACCAAAAGTTTTTATGTCCTTTATATATTGAATGTATTCTTGATTCAATATCCCACTGTATGATGCCAATTCCATTAATATACATCTGGTGATAACGACAATTCCATCTTGCCTTTTCATATATTCAAGCAAACACTCGGACTCTCGGGCATCCAGATTCGCATGTCTTCTGAATGAGCACGCATCATAGAAATAGCACCTTTTCCTTCTATAAATCTCCGCAACAATTGTACTTGTATCTATGATCACAAAGGATTCTATCTTATCGAAATTATGGGGAGTATCTGTATAAACAGTTGCCATATACTACTCCCCCTTTATTTCAGAATATAATATCCGCATATTTCTGATTACCTTTTTTAGCGTTCTTTCATTCAGATAGGAATCTTTGATGTATTCTCTTCCAAACTGGTTCACTATACTCTCCAGATGAGCATAATCATCTTTCTTGGTTGCTTCCAGAATACTATAATCCAGCCAAAGTTCTACAAACTTCTCTCTAATAGTTTCACAATCCATATTGAAAAATTCTTCTGAAATGCTGTTCGATTCGGTTAAACCCAACTCATTACATCGAATAAGAACAGACATATACGGCACTTCATAATAATTCATTAAGCGAACCATGGTATCCAGTTCATTCCCTTTAGAATCAGTCTTAAACTTGTGATACATAAGTCTAAAACTTGTCTCTGGCATCAGGATCATTCCAGCGAATAGATTTGCAGCAAACTCATCTTCATACTCATAATAATGATCATTTGCAAATTCTACCCTGGGTTTGAATTCACCTTTTTGAAAATACACATGATAAATCTCATGGCATATGGCAAAATTTACATTCACTTTAGGCAGTGAAGTATTAAGCACAATATACCCCAGCGCATCACCTTTGTAACAAAGAGCACCTATTTCTTCGTCTGCAAAAGGAATCTCCAGGACAAGATATCCTCTTCTTAAAAAAAAAGTTCTTACAATCTGCAGAATATTTAACACTTCTTTATCACTACTCATTCCAACCAGAGAATAGAATTTTCTCACTTTAGATTCAATATCATCTTTATTTGAATCGCTATACTCAATTATCTTTCTAAAACGACTTATATTCATGCACTACTCCCTAGATATATTTAAAAAACGACCTTTTGCACTCATAACTTCATCAATATTTTCCATTAGTTGGAATAATTTAGTAGCAATTTCCTCCTGCCGCTCTGTTGGCTCACCTGCATAAAAGGCAATCTTCTCAGGTGCCAAACTATTAATATTGGGTACACGAAAAGAATCCGTTAAGAAGAACTCTATTTTCTTTCCTAATGCATTTGCAATTTTCTCCATATCTGTACTGCTTATATCCTGAGTTCCAGTCAAGATGCGTGATAACTTTTTTGTATCAATTCCAGCCTTCATACTGATATATGTCTGCTTAATTTTCATCTGCGACAGGTAAGCATTTACATTATCAATGTACTTTGTCATGTTACCCACTCCTTTTCTTTTTACATTGGCAGTTTGTTATTCTCTCTACTATATATTATTATACTTATTTTGAACAACGATGCAATGCATTTATCTCATGAAATAAGATTTCTCGCCTTTTTCTTACATTCTTTATTCATCTTATTCTCAATTTTCTCCACTAAGTCCCAAAAGGGCTGATTTTTGCCGCAATTTGTTACTTTTACACTTTTTATAAAAAACACGTCATATACACCGGCAAGCAGATAATATCTCCATCCTTCTTCATATCTTTCGTATATATCAAATATCTCCGCAGAATTCTATCCGAAAACTTTTTCGTAAACGCATCCAAAGACGCATGTGTCTTATACCCGAAAGACTTAACTTCCAGCGGACATATTTTATTCTTCCTTGCCAGCAGAAAGTCAACCTCATAATTATGTCTGGAAGTTTTGTTCATGAATGTGTGATAAAACAATTCATTTCCATTGGCTGTCAGCGTCTGGGCAACTACATTTTCATAAAGATACCCCAGGTTAGCATTAACTTTGTCACTCAGAAGTTTTTCATAAATTATATTTTCAGTAAAATCTCTGTCTTTAAACATCAATGTAGTAAACAATCCTGTATCGCATAAGAACAATTTAAACCTTGCCAAATCTTTATTATTGGACATCCCTGCGTTCGGATCATTGGAATGATACGATACCAGAACGGTCTTGGAATCCTTTAATTCAGCAATCAATTCCAGGATGCCATCTGCCCTTTCCCCCTCTAATACGCTGGAGACCTGATATCTTGAAGCATTCTTGTTTAACTGTGCAGGAATTGCATCAAACAAAATCGCAGTTTTTTTGAAGATTAATTTTAGGATAACGAGGATATTTAAAAGCCCCTTCCCGTAATCTATGGTTCAATCGCCAAATTACAGAAAGGGGCAAATCTCAACACCTGTTTATCTAATTCACTCACCAACACGATCACCACTCAGCCTGACCGTTATATAATCATGATGCACCGCCTCCAAGAATCTGCCGAATGCATCCTCCGTCCGAAGTTTCATACTGGAAGTATTCACACAAGGATGACACCCGAATTCCTCATCCTTCAGCACTTCTTCATCCACCAGTAACTGCACCCGGTTCTCTGTATCGTACATCAACGCCATAATCGTTGCCGACCCCGGCGTTACATTCAGATACTCTTCCATGTCCTCGCCCGAGGCAAAGGACAGTCTCGATGTCGGGATCTGTTTTGACAATTCCTTCGTCTTAAGAGCCTTTCTTCCAGGCATAACAAGCAGATAATACGCCGTCTTCTGTCGATTACATAAGAACAGATTCTTACATATCTCAAGCCCCAGAATCTTATCCACATCCAGACATGCCTCTATCGTGAAAGCCGCCTCGTGGTCCGTACGGTAATAAGGGATATCCAGAGAATCCAGCAGATCATATACCTTTATTTCCTTTTCCTCGCGCCCTTCTGTATGTGCAGGGCGCCCTTCATATAATTCCATTTTTTTCTCCTCTATTCACAAGGGAACTTCATACCCCAGTCTGCCCGGATACCATCCATCAGACGCATTACCCGCAGGATCTCGCTATGAGGCATCTCTTCACACTCAACCTTCCCCTCTTCAATTGCCTTGATACAGGAAAGCACTTCGTATTCATATCCATTAATCTGTTCCGGCACCACATACCATGCAGTCATATAGCGATCCAGGTCGAATACGCGGATCTCTTCACAATTGTTGATGTTCTGAACTTCAATATATCCCTTATCTCCGTGGATGACTCCCTGGCGGTCTGTCAACGCCAGCATATTGCTGTGCAGAACTGCCATCTTGCCGCTTTCAAAAGTCAACGTAATACTGTTACTCCAATCGACTCCCTTCGGTGACATCACCGCCGCAGACATCACTTCTTTCACCTCTTCATGGAACACCATCAATGCAAAATTAATCGGATAGACTCCCAGATCCAGAAGCGCGCCGCCTGCAAGCGCCGGACTTTGCATACGCTCTTTATGCGGAAGCACATAACCTAAGTTCGCCGTCAGCGAAGTCACCTCGCCGATCACGCCACTGGCAATCAGATCATCGATCATCTTCCGGCTTGGCATATAGCGTGTCCAGATCGCCTCTGCCAGCAGAAGCCCTTTTTCATGTGACAATTTGATCAATTCCTCCGCCTGAATTGCATTGACCGTGAATGCCTTCTCCACCAGAACATGTTTCCCATGCTCTAAGCACATCTTCGCATATTCATAATGATGGGAATGCGGAGTTGCCACATATACCAGTTCCACCTGCGGATCGTTAAGCATCTCCTCATAAGAACCATAGGCTTTTTCGAATTTCCAGCGATCTGCGAACTCTTTCGCTCTTCCGTAATCTCTGGATGCCACTGCATAACGTTCCACCTGCGGCAGACCTGCTACTGCCTGCGCCATTTTATGAGCGATACCGCCTGGTGCTAAGATTGCAAATTTCATCATTCATTTCCTCCTATTCCATAAA